>DATAZJ010000001.1:0-4240 GCA_036272115.1 Rhodopila sp.
CGCCTTTCGGCCGCGGCTACGATCAGTCGCTTGCGCTGGATGGCCTGCAAGCGACATCGTCAGAATGAAAAAACATCCGCCGGCGACCCTGAGAGTGTGAAAGCCATGACCCTTCCGTTGATGCCAAAGGCCACCGCCGTGTGGCTGATCGAGAAAACCGCCCTGACCTTCACGCAAATCGCCGATTTCTGCGGCATGCACCCGTTGGAGGTTCAGGCGATCGCCGATGGCGAGGTCGCGCAGGGCATTGTCGGCTACGATCCGGTCGCCAATGTGCAGACCACGCTGGAAAACATCCGCCAGTGCGAGGCCGATCCGAACGCCAGATTGAAGCTGATCGTCAATGCCTTGCCGATGCCGAAGCGGCTGAAGGGGTCTCGCTACACCCCCGTGGCGAAGCGCAATGACCGCCCGGATGCGATTGCCTTTCTGCTGCGCAATTTCCCGCAGCTTTCGGAAGCGCAGGTCGGCAAGCTGCTCGGCACTACCAAGGATACCATCCAGAAGGTGCGGGAACGCACGCACTGGAACAGCGCCAACATCAAGCCGCGCGATCCGGTCATCCTGGGCTTGTGCAGTCAGACGGATTTGAATGCCGCGGTGTCGCTGGCGAATGAGCGGCTGGAGCGGGAAGGGCGAACCGTTCCCCTGCCGCCACCGCCGGAGGCGGACGAGGCCGCCTGACCGCGGTGACGGGGTGGAATGGAGTGTGTCTTCTCAGGCGACCTGGGTGCGTAGCCTTTCCATTTCCTCTTTCAGACGCAGTTTTTCGACTTTGAGTCGCATGAGGGCCTCCGTGTCGGGTTGCGGGCGATGGTCCTCATCGAAAATTCTGGTTTCGAGGGACGCATGCCGTTCCTTTAGAGCGTCGAGACGGGTATTCAGGCTCATGGACTGGGTACCTCCGTATTTGACCGGTTGGCTGCCAGCGGCCACCGCAGTGGCCGCGGCACGAGACCGTAACGCGTTTGCCATCGGTCTGGCCAGACGCTATTCGCGTGTGGACCCGTTGATTTTTGCTATTTTAGGTTGTAGTCATGCTGAGCGATAGGGATTCGCTGCTGCGCAAGCTTCACGGGCTGCGCAGCGAGCATCGCGACCTCGATACGGTCATCGCTCGTTTGGCCGATCAGGGGGCGTCTGACCAGTTGCACCTGCAGCGTTTGAAAAAGCGCAAGCTGATGCTGCGCGACGAGATCGCGTGGCTGGAAAGCCGGCTGATTCCGGACAGCATCGCCTGACATGGCCGCCGTCGTTCAAGAGCCGGATGTTCAGACAGCGCCTCTGGTCGGCATCATCATGGGCAGCCAGTCGGATTGGCCGACCTTGGCGCACGCCGCGGAGATGCTGACCCGTCTGGAAGTGGCGCATGAGGTGAAGATCGTGTCGGCGCACCGGACGCCGGATCGATTGCGGGATTATGCGGTCACTGCCCGGGATCGCGGGCTGAAGGTCATCATTGCCGGTGCGGGCGGGGCGGCGCATTTGCCGGGGATGTGCGCGGCGTGGACGTCTTTGCCGGTCCTGGGTGTGCCGGTCGAATCGCATGCGCTGAAGGGCATGGACAGCCTGCTGTCCATCGTGCAGATGCCGGCGGGTATTCCGGTGGGCACGTTGGCGATCGGCAGGGCAGGGGCGGTGAACGCGGCGCTGCTGGCGGCCGCGATCCTCGCGACGCACGATCGTGCGCTGGCCGGCCGGCTGGATGCACTGCGGGCGGCGCAGACCGACGGTGTGGCGGACACCCCGCGGATCGACGCGTCATGACGTCGTTCCCGTTGCCGCCCAACGCGACCATCGGGCTTGTCGGGGGCGGGCAGCTTGGCCGGATGTCGGCGCTGGCGGCCGCGCGGCTGGGCTATCGCTGCCATATCCTGACGCGGGAAACCGACAGTCCGGCAGCGCAGGTGTCGCATGCCGTCACCATCAGCGACTACAGCGATCCCGTGTCGCTGCGGGCGTTCGCCGATGCCGTCGATGTGATCAGCTTCGAATTCGAGAATGTCAGCGCCGAGGGGCTGGACCTGCTCGCCTCCATCCGTCCGGTCCGGCCGGCGCCCTCGGTGCTGCGGATCAGCCAGGACCGGGTGGATGAAAAGACGTTCCTCAACGGTGCCGGTGTGGCGACGGCGCCGTGGGCGCGTGTGGGGTCGCGGCAGGAGCTTGACGACGCGGTGGGACGCCTGGGTCTTCCCGCTGTGCTGAAAACCACCCGTCTCGGGTACGACGGCAAGGGCCAGGCGATGCTGCGCACGCCGGACGATCTGGACGCGGCGTGGGAACGGCTGAACCCCAAACCACTGGTGCTTGAGGGCTTTATCGATTTCGCTCGGGAGATCAGCGTGGTGGTGGCGCGTGGCGCGGATGGCGGCTTGTCATCCTTCGACGTCGTGGAGAACCGCCATCGCGACCACATCCTGGACGTGACATTGGCGCCGGCGCGTATTTCGGAGGCGACCGGGCAGGCAGCGCAGGCTATCGGCCGCCGGGTGGCGGAGGCGCTGGATCTGATCGGCCTGCTGGCGGTGGAGATGTTCGTCGACAGTGACGGCAAGGTGCTGGTGAACGAGATCGCGCCGCGCCCGCATAACTCCGGCCATTGGACCATCGACGCCTGTCCTGCCAGCCAGTTCGAGCTGCATATTCGGGCGATCGCCGGGTTGCCGCTGCCGCCGGCGACGCGGCATTCGGATGCCGTCATGAAGAATCTGATCGGGCCGGAGGGGGTGGCGCTGTGGCCGTCCGCGCTGGCCGAACCGGGGATGATTCCGCATCTCTATGGCAAGGCCGAGGCGTTGCCGGGGCGCAAGATGGGGCATGTGACGAAATTGTTCCCGCGCGGGGCGCTGCCCGGCGATTTCGGCGTCGAGGCGGCATTGGGCCGGCTGGCGCAGGGGTGATCGGTTCGCGGGCGCGCGCCGCATGCTTTGGGGCGGCGGTCCCGGCGCGATGCTGAATCGGATTCTGGTGAGCGCTCCGTGGCCGGCATCGGCCTGGCCGGCCACGAATTGTGCACTGGCGGGTTGCCGAGCTATCGGCTGCCGCCTATAGCGCCGGGCTGAGGAGTTCGCATGGACATCGCAGCCGCGCCATTGTCCGATCATCCGGCCCCGGCTGTTCAGGCTGGGATTTTGGCTCGTCCGAAGACGGCCGAGCGGCGGATGGCGGATGCGATCCGGGCGTTGGCGATCGACGCAAGCGAGCAGTCGAAATCCGGACATCCCGGCTTGCCGATGGGCATGGCCGATGTCGCAACCGCGCTGTGGACCCGTTTCAATAAATTCGATGCCGCCGATCCGCGCTGGCCGGATCGCGACCGTTTCGTCTTATCGGCCGGCCAGGGTTCGATGTTGCTGTATGCGCTGGTCTACCTGACCGGTCATGCCGGGATGTCGATCGACGACCTCAGGGGATTTCGGCAACTGCACTCGCCGGCCGCGGGTCATCCCGAGTTCGGCGAGCATGCGGCGATCGAGGCCACGACGGGCCCGCTGGGGCAGGGCCTGGCGACCGCGGTGGGCATGGCGATCGCCGAACGCAACATGGCGGCCCGGTTCGGCAAGTCGCTGGTGGATCACCGGACCTGGGTGATCGCATCGGACGGCGACATGATGGAGGGGATCAGCCACGAGGCCGCGGTTCTGGCGGGGCAGCTGGCGTTGTCGAAGCTGACGGTGCTGTACGATGACAGCCAGGTCTCGAACGACGGCGATGCGTCGCTGCCATGCGCGGACGACGTGCTGAAGCGCTTTGCCGCCTATGGCTGGGCGACCAAGCAGGTGGACGGGCACGATCCGAACCAGATCAACGCGGCGTTGTCGTTTGCGGTGCGTTCGAAGAAGCCGACCCTGATCGCGTGCCGCACCGTCATCGACCAGGGTGGGCCGGCCATGGCGAACAGCGTTCATGACGCATCCGCGGCGCCGCGGGACGGCGCGAAGGCGCGTCTGGGCTGGCACGAACCGCCGTTCACCACGCCGGATGATCTGCTGGATCGATGGCAGGCGGCAGGCACGCGGGGTGCCACGTCCCGCCGATCCTGGTTGAAACGGCTTGCGCGGCACAACCAGCGTGGCGAATTCGAGCGGGTCATGGCCGGACGTCTGCCGGACAACTGGCATGAGGCGATGGCTGAACTGAAGCAGCAAATCGCGGATGACCGGCCATGGCTTGCCAGCCAGGTATCCAGCCAGAAGTGCTTTGAAACGCTGATTTCCTCGACGCCGGAGCTGCTTGGCGG
>DATAZJ010000002.1:0-18183 GCA_036272115.1 Rhodopila sp.
AGATCGCGCTTTGCAGTTCGGAGGCGGGCGGTGTGTCGACCTTGTTGAACAGGATCATGCAATTGTTGGGGGCCAGCAGGGCGGGAAGCCCGGCCCAGGTGCCTTTGGAACTGGTGGGGAACTGGCGCACGTAAAAGTCGATCGCGGCGTCCGGGTCGACCGAGTTCAGGTGCAGGTGGTGAAAGCCGGGGGTGGGAAGCATGGGCGATGCTCCTTACAGGGTGTCCGCGCCTGGACCGGGTTCCAGTTCGCAGGCATTCACCGTCATCGCCAGCATGCTGTAGTAGCCGATGGCGCTGGTGAGCTGGATGAACGCGTCGTCGCCGAGGCGCTGGCGCATCGCCGCCGCCGCGGCATTGGTTACGCGGTGCTTGCGCAGCAGGTCGCGGGTGAATTCGACGACGGCCAGGTCCTCGGGCGGGATGCCGTCGGATTGGTTCGCCTTGATCGCCGCGATCGTGGTCTCCGGCACATTCCGCTTGCGGGCAGCGCCGGTCTGCGCACCCCAGACATAGGCGGCGTCGAACTCGCGGGCGACGGTCATCGCGGCGAGGACGCGGACCCGCATGTCCAAGGTGCCCTCGAAGCGGACATAGGCGCCGAGATGCGCCATGCGGCCGGCCACTTCGGGGCTGTGCAGGAAAACCGAGAACGGGCCGTGCAGGGAACCTCGGCTGCCGATGATGCTGTCGGCGATAGCGTGGTCCTTCGGAGCGAGCTGGTCCTTGCTGGTGATCAACGGCAGGCGGGCCATGGTCGTTTCCCCTTATTGGTTGGGGTCGAGCGTGGGCGGGTTCACGGCGGTTCGCAAGCCGGGCGTGGTCGATGGGTAGTATATGGTGTGAATTATTCGCGCCATGCGCGAGTCATTTTGCGTAATCCCTACCACCTCTGCTAAACCGCAGGGCGAGATAAAGGGGAGAAACGCGGTGTCCGATATGGTCAAGGCGGTCATCTACCCGTCCATCGGGGTGGCGCGTGTCGGCAATGCGCCGGCGGGTTACGTCATTGGCCCGGAGGTGACCAATCCGAAGCCGCTGGTGGCCGATACCGCGCTGGGCAAGAACCCCTATCGCGATGCCGCCGGCCGGCTGTATCCGCAGGCGGCTCGATTTCGTATCTATGGCGTCAACGCCGCCGGCACCATCGTCAAGGAATTGACGGCTCCGGGTGCAGGTGCCGAAATCGCCTGGACCGTGCATCTGGCCAACAAAAAGGCCGCCTGGTACGAATTTCAGATCGCGCTGGATATCCCCGAGGCAGCCTCGGCCGACCCCAGTACGTTGCGCAACCCCGATGTCGCCGATCGATCGTCGCTGGTGTTGGATGCCGGGCCGCATAGCTTGTGCGCCGGTGACGGTTCGGCACCGGTCGAGATGGTCGCCGGCCAGTTCATGCATCAGGGCGAGCCGGTCTATCTGGGGAAGATGTGGTGCGAAGGCGACGCGCGTTTGCTGGTCACCGGCGGTATTGGGAAATCCGCGTCCTATGACGGCAAACCGGCGACGACCTTCGCCAATAACAATGGCTGGCACGACGATGTTTCTGATGGGCCGGTGACGGCGACGGTTTCGTACGGCGGTGTCGCGCTGCCGGTCACTCCGTCCTGGCTGGTGGTGGCGCCGCCGGATTACGGGCCGCAGTGCAAGTCGGTGCGCACGCTGTGGGACCTGATGCGCGACGTCGCCATTCAGACCGGGGCGTTGATTGCACCGCTTCGCCCGTCGTTCACCTATGACATCTATCCGATCTTCGAACGTCTGACCCGGCTGCAATGGGTGAATGCCGGGTTCGCGGCGGGGTTCGGGTGGAACGCCGGCTATGATTTTACGCAGCCGGATTGGATCGAGCGGCTCAATGACCTGCGGGAGGCCAATCAGGAAACGCGGCGGGTCTTGAAGAATTCGTTCCGTAACGATACCGTGGATGCGTGGTCGCCGGTGCCGTGGCCGTGGGTGTACGGCGATGCGATGAGCCTGCCGACTCCCGAAACGCCACGGGCGTTTTCCTCGCTGAGTGTGACGCAGCTTACGATGCTGGAACAATGGACGGCCGGCGATTTTGCTGATGATTGGGGCAAGGTCCCGATCTACACCGCGTTCGACCAGGTGCCGTTGGAGCAGCAGGGGGATATGCTGACCCGAGCGGCGCTGGAGTTCTGTCTGGCCGATGCGTTTCATCCCGGCTGCGAGATGACGTGGCCGGTGCGGACTCCCAGCATGTTCATGGAACCGTATCGTTTCGGTCATGCGCCGGTGGGGTGGATCGAGCCGGACCTGGGCACGACGCTGACCAGTGCGAATGTCGCGGTGATCAATGGACCGCTGTATCGACAAGTGCCTGGCGGCATCAGCCGATGGATGGCGGTGCCGTGGCAGACCGATACGGCGAGTTGCCAGTCCGGCTACGTCAAGTCGTATGACCCCAATCTGCCGACCTTCTGGCCGGCCAGGGTGCCGAACCAGGTGATGACGCGGGAGAAATACGCGGTCGTCATGAACCCGGAGGCCTCGCGGGAGGATCGGCTTGCGGCTTTTGCGCAGCGTGCGTCGTGGCTGGACCCCTTGGGGACCGGCAGTTACGTCGAGCAGATCAACAACATGATCAAAGGCTTCGATCATATGGGCGTGGTCGAGGTCAATCCCGGACCGGCCGACCCGGAGGGCAAGGCGCTGTTCCCATCCGTCATCCAGGTGGAAGACCAGCATGTGCCCATTCAGTCGGCCAATGAGATGGTGACACGTCTCGCGGCGCATGGTGGCGGTCCCGGTGTTCGGCCCGATCTGTCCGGCATCGACAAGGTCCACCGATTCCCGCATGGCCTCCGCCGCTAACGGAACCATCATCGACGCGGACGTTCTGGTGGTCGGCGCGGGGCCGGCCGGGGCGGTGTGTGCGCTGAACCTGGCCCCGATGTGGCGTGTGCTGATGGTGGATCGGCGGCAGGCGGCTGAAATCCGCATCGGTGAGTCGCTGGCCCCGGCGGCACGTCGTCTGTTGGCGGACATGGGGTTGTGGGACGCGTTTCTGGCCCAAGGGCATCGCCCGAATTTCGCTGGACGATCGGTCTGGGGCGGGCCTGAGCCGGTGGAGCGGGACAACCTGCGCGATCTCGACGGGCCGGGCTGGCATCTTGACCGGACTCGGTTTGACGGCTGGCTACGGGCGGTTGCCGTTCAGCGGGGTGCGGCCGTGCTGATCCCGGCTCGGCCCGGGGCGATCGTCCGGGAGGGGGAGATGTGGCGGCTCGACCTGGAGGTGGATGGGCGGGCGGTGCCGGTCAGAGCGCGTGTGGTAGTGGATGCGGGGGGCCGTGGTTCGACGGTCGCGCATGGGTTTGGTGGCCGGCGGATCGTTGGGGATCGGCTGGTTTGCGGCTGGTTGCATGGTCAGGATCGGCCCGACCGGCAGGCGGGGTTGACCCATATCGAGGCGGAACCGGACGGATGGTGGTACACCGCGCCTCTGCCGGGTGGTCGACGAGTTGTCGCGTTCCATACGGATTCCGACCTTCCCGCGGCTGGCGTCGCGGCGGATGGGCCGGCGGCGTTGCTTCAGCGCGTGCCGCGGTTTTTGTCGGATGTCCTCGTGGACGGTGGCTTTGTTGCCGATGGGGCGGGCGGATTTTGCGCGGCTCACAGCGCCGAACTGGACCCGGCCGCGGGTGATGGATGGCTGGCTGTGGGCGATTCGGCACTGAGTTTCGATCCGTTGTCGGCGCAGGGCCTGTTCAACGCGCTGTATACCGGCCTGGCGGGGGCCGAGGCGGCAGACAGGGCTTTATCGGGCGAAACGGGCGCTTTGGGTGGCTATGCGGCATCGCTTTCCCCGGTTCGTGAGGCTTACCGGACGCATCTGGCAGCCTGGTACGGGCTGGAACGCCGGTGGGCTGGGCGGCCGTTCTGGGACCGGCGGCTAAGACCCATCTTGCCGCCACCCCCCTGATGCGTGGTAGACAGATTTCGGGAGATCGGCGGTGGACGGGCGCCTCGCCAACCCGGTCAGGTCCGGAAGGAAGCAGCCGCAACGGGTCACCGCTCGGGTCGTTTGTCGGTCTCCCACTTTTCCCCCAAATGCCGCGTATGGCGGTGAGGTGACCGCCCCGCATGTCCGGCCTGTCTCAGGACGATCCTGTCGAACAAGACGACGCGCCGCCGGTGCCCGAGGGGCCGGGGCTGTTCGGGGACGCCTTGCCGGTGGCACTGCCGGAACCGGTTCACGCAACGGCGTACCGCGTGCTGGCGCGGAAATACCGGCCGACGACATTCGATGACCTGATCGGGCAGGAGGCGATGGTGCGCACGCTGCGCAACGCCTTCGCCGCCGGCCGGGTGGCACATGCGTTCATGCTGACCGGGGTGCGCGGGGTGGGGAAGACCACCACCGCTCGGATTATCGCCCGAGCGCTGAACTGCGTCGGGCCGGATGGGACGGGCGGGCCGACGGCCGATCCGTGCGGCGTGTGTGCCAACTGCGTCGGGATTCTGGCCGACCGGCACCCCGACGTGATCGAGATGGACGCTGCCAGCCGCACCGGTGTCGATGACATGCGCGAGGTGATCGAGGCGACCCGGTTCCGGCCGATGCAGGCTCGGACCAAGGTGTTCGTCATCGACGAAGTGCATATGCTGAGCCGCAACGCGTTCAACGCGCTGCTGAAGACGCTGGAAGAACCGCCGCCGCACGTGAAGTTCGTCTTCGCGACGACGGAAATCCGCAAAGTGCCGATCACGGTGTTGTCGCGCTGCCAGCGGTTCGATCTGCGGCGGGTGCGGATCGCCGAGTTGGTCGGGCTGTTCGGGCGCATCGCGGTCAAGGAAGCCGTCGTTATCGAGCCGGCGGCGCTGGAGCAGATTGCCCGGTCCGCCGATGGATCGGTGCGTGACGGGCTGTCGATGCTGGATCAGGCGATCGCGCAGGCCGAAGGCGCGATCACCACGGCTCAGGTCGTCGATATGCTGGGTCTGGCGGATCGCGAGGCGGTGTTCGAACTGATGGATGCGGTGATGGGCGGCAAGCCCGCCGCCGCGCTGGCGATCACCGATCGGGCGTATGAGCGGGGGGCCGATCTGGGCGCGCTGCTGCAGGATTTGCTGGAGTTGCTGCACACCGTGACCCGGCTGAAATCGGTCCCGGCGTTGCGGGATAGCCATGAACTGCCGGAAGCCGAACGCACGCGCGGAGCCGAATTCGCCGATCGGCTGGCTGTGCCGGTGCTGGCCAGGGCCTGGCAGATGCTGCTGAAAGGCGTGGGGGAAGTCGAGATCGCCCCCGATCGCCGGGCGGCGGCGGAGATGGTGCTGATCCGGCTGTGCCATGTCTCGGACATGCCGACACCCGGCGATTTGATCCGGCGGCTGACGGCGGGCGGTAGTCCCGGCGCGCCGGGGCCTGCGGCACCACCGAGCGGTGGTGGTGGCGGGGCGCGGGCGGTGGCCAATGGGGCGGCGATGATCTCGGCTGAACCGGCGGTGCAGGCGGGGCCTCGGTTGGGGACGTTCCGCGATGTCGTGGCCTGGGTCGGCGAGCAGAAAGAGGCGATGCTGCACGCGCATCTGCTGCACTCGGTGCATCTGGTGCGGTTCGCGCCGCCGGTGATCGAACTGAGGCCGCAGGCGGAGGCGCCGCGCGATCTGTCCTCGAAGCTGTCGGCGCTGCTGTCGGAGGCGACGGGCACGCGCTGGACGATCGCGGTGTCGCGCGATGCGGGTGAGGCGACGATCGCCGAACAGGGGAATGCGGCGGATACGGCGCGGAAGACGGCGGCGGCGGATCATCCGCTGGTGCGGGCGATCCTGACGGCGTTTCCCGGCGCGCGCATCGACACGGTGCATGACAAGACGGCGGATGCGTACGGGCTGCCCGCGTCAGTGCCGGATGTGCCTGACATGCCGGAATTCGCACCGCCGGATGCGGACTATTTCGACGAAGAGCCGATGGAGATCGACCTATGAAAAACCTGGCCGGACTGATGAAGCAAGCGCAGCAGATGCAGTCCAAGATGGAGGAGATGCAGGCCAAGCTGGAGGCCCTGGAGATCACCGGCGAGTCGGGTGCCGGCCTGGTCAAGGTGACGCTGAACGGCAAGAGCGGCCTGAAGCGGATCAAGATCGACCCGAAGGTCATCGACCCCTCCGATGCCGAGGTGCTGGAGGACCTGATCGCCGCTGCCTTTCGTGATGCCAAGGCGAAGATCGAAGTGGTCTCGGCCGAGGAGATGCAGAAGGTGACCGGCGGCATGCAGCTTCCGCCCGGGATGAAGCTGCCGTTTTGATCCCGTCTTCACCGGGTGTGACGAAGAAGGGCGAACGGCGTGGGCGGTCCTGAAGTCGATCGTCTGATCGGATTGTTGGCCAAGTTGCCGGGCCTGGGTCCACGCAGTGCCCGGCGGGCGGCGTTGAAGATGCTGCAACAGCCGGAGGCGCGCATGCTGCCGCTTGCCGCCGCGTTGACCGAGGCGGCCGGCGCCGTGCGGCCCTGCGCCGATTGCGGCAATATCGACAGCCAGGACCCATGCTCGATCTGTGCGGACGAGCATCGTGACCGGTCGATCATCTGTGTGGTCGAAGGGGTCGGCGACCTGTGGGCGCTGGAGCGGGCTCGTGTGCATCACGGCCTGTACCATGTATTGGGCGGGACTTTGTCCGCGATGTCCGGTATCGGGCCGGAGGATCTGACGGTACCCGGCCTGCTCCACCGGATCGGCGAAGGCGGTGTGGCGGAGGTGATCCTGGCACTGGGCGCGACTGTCGATGGCGCGGCCACGGCGCACTGGCTGACCGACCAGTTGCGGCCCACAGGCGTTGTCGTGACCCGGGTTGGGCAAGGGGTGCCGATGGGCGGCGCGCTGGACGTGCTGGATGACGGGACGCTGGCGGCGGCGTTACGGACGCGGCGAGGGGTTTAGCGGACCTGGGTAAACGGCAGGTCCGGCCCAAAGCGATCAGTCCACTTTGGGCCCGGGTGTTGTGGCTACGGCATTGCCGCCGCGACTTTCGCAACCCTGGCTTCGCGTTCTACCCGGGTGCTTGTCATGCGGGTCCGGACGGCGGCCAGGATTTCGGGGCGGGCGGTGTCCGGACTGCCTGAGTCGAATGGCGGGGCAGGGGCGTATTCGATCCCGAGCTGGATGCTTTCGGCGACGTCGCGGCCGGCAATCTCGGAGACCATGGTCAGGGCAAAATCGATCCCGGCGGTGACGCCGCCGCCGGTCATGAACTTGCCGTCGCGCACCACCCGGCCCTGGGTGGGGATGGCGCCCAACGGCGCCAGCAGATCGATCCAGGCCCAATGCGTCGTTGCTTTCCTGCCGCGCAGCAGGCCCGCCGCGCCCAGCACCAGCGCGCCGGTGCAGATCGACCCGACGAACGTCGCCTCGGCCGCCTGGGTGCGCAGGAAGGACAGAACCTCGGGATCCTCCATCAGATCCAGCACGCCGGCGCCGCCGGGGACGCAGATCACGTCCAGTTTCGGGCAGTCCGCCAGCGTGGTGTCCGGCACCAGGGTCAGGCCGCCATGCGCCTTGATCGGATCGAGGGTCTTCCACAGCACATGGATTTCAGCGTCCGGAAGGCCGGCGAACACTTGCAATGGGCCGGTCATGTCCAGTTGGGTCATGGCCGGGAAGGCGAGCAGGCCGATTTGGATCATTTTCAGTCCCTTCTGTTTGTGGACAGGCGGAGTGTGGCATGGCAGGGTTTGGCGGAAATGCCAAATGAGCCACAAATGACGCCAAATCCGCGCCGGATCGATTTTCTGGCCTACGCCGACGTTCAACTGTTGGACGTGACCGGTCCGTTCCAGGTGTTCGCCAGCGCCAACCGCCTGGCGGACGAAACCGGCCAGTCGCGGCCGTACCAATTGCAGGTGGTGTCGGCCGATCCCGGGCCGATCGAGTCGTCCTCGGGGCTGGCGCTGGTGGCGCAGCCGTTGCCGCCGGCGGACCAGCCATTGGACACGTTGGTCATCGCCGGCGGTATCGGCGTCAACCGCGTCCGAGCGGACCCGGATTTGGTTGCCTGGGTGCGGGCTAGGGCCGGCGTCACACGTCGGGTGACGTCGGTGTGTTCGGGTGCGTTTCTGCTGGCCGCGACCGGGTTGCTCGACGGGCGGCGGGCGACCACCCATTGGTCGCGCTGCGCCGAACTGGCGGCGGCATTTCCGGCGGTGCGGGTGGAGGACGATCCGATCTTCGTCAATGACGGCGCGATCTGGACCTCGGCCGGGGTGACGGCGGGGATCGACATGGCGCTGGCTCTGGTGGAGGCGGACCTCGGGCGTTCCGTGGCGACCTCGGTGGCGCGCTACCTTGTGGTGTTCGCGAAACGACCGGGCGGGCAGGCGCAGTTCAGTGCGGGGCTGGCGCTGGCAGGGTCGGATGGGACGTTCGACGACTTGCACGACTGGATGAAACGAAACCTGCGCGGCAATCTGGCGGTGCCGGCGCTGGCGGAACAGGCGGGCATGAGCGAGCGGACGTTCCTGCGGCATTACCGGCAGGTAACGGGGGTGACGCCGGCGCGCGCGGTCGAACGGGTGCGGGTGGAGGCGGCGCGCCAGGCGCTGGGGGAATCCGGCTTGCCGGTAAAGCGGATTGCTCGGGATTGCGGGTTCGGATCGGAGGAAACCATGCGGCGCAGTTTCTTGCGCATCCTCGCGGTGCCGCCGCATGCGTATCGGGAACGGTTTCCGGTCTGACCATCATGCCGGCCCGGCGGATCGAATGACCTGATGCGGGCAGCGGCATCCGTCGCCATGGCCGGATACGCCGTCGGCGACGATATGTTTGATACTTGACATCCAAATCCGACTGTAAACATAGATAGTCAAAGGTGCATTAGGACTGGAGAGCAACGTGCTGGCGTTCCGACTGCATGATTGACTGGGTCATTCCTTGCCGGCCGGCCGGCCGTGCGCCGTCTGGGCCTGGCCGGCGAGGCTGTGGCTGGACGCAATGTAGTACGGTCACAACGCTAACGATCGCGCTGCTTTCAGCTTCTGTCGTGCCCGCCTGGGCGGCGCCGGATCAAGCCGCACCACCGGCCGCCAAAAGCTGCGGCCAACCGCAAACGACCGTCCTGACGCCCGACAGCGACGCGCTTGTTTCCAGCGTCGGCAACGCCAACGACGCGCTGACCATTGCGCTGCGCATTCGCGGCATAACGCATTGGACCGCGCTGCTGTCGACCGCCAATGTCGATATTGCCTCGCCGGCCGACCAAGGCAACGCGGTTGTCACATTCAAGGCGGGGCTGGGCCTGCACCTGACCGCAAACGGCGCGGCGGGGTTCAACGTGTTCCTGACCGGCACGATTATCGACGACGGCGTGACCTATGACCTGAAGGGCGCCTACCTCGGCAACTTCAGTTGCTGAGGCCGGCTCTGCCCGCGGCCGTATGTCGCGTGCAAAAATGTACAAATGTCTCACAGACATTTTTTGTTCCGCAGATCGCAATCATAATTCGACTGAAGTCCACGATATAACATTTCTTACAAAGAATCTTTGAAATCGTGCTTGACTTGCCCCATTTCGCTGGTCAGGTTGCGGCCGCGTCACAAAATCTCGGAGGGGGACTTATGTCAGGCAGCGGACCAACAACAACGCAGCTTACACCGAACAGCCAAAGTGTTTGCACCATGACAAGCACGTCAGCGACGGTGGCATTCCAAATCCAGCCCACAGACAGCGCCTATTGGACACCGACGGTCACGACCGCTTTCGTATCTGTATCGAACCCAACCGCCAAAGGCACCGGCGTGGTGATGTTTGATGTTGGCTTGACGGTGACGCTGAATCCTCAGCAAGGCGGCGGCTTTGTTGTCCTGGTCTCCGGCCCGATCACGGACTCCGGCTCGACCTATAACCTGCAGGGTCAGGTCGTCGGCACCTACACCGGCTAACGCCACGGCTTGCTGGACACAGGTCATGCCGGCCTGTGTCCGGTCGCTCCTATAACAGCCTGACGTCGACAGTGATGGCGACGGCGCGCTTCGGTCAGGAAAGGCGGTGCCCATGGCGGCCGGCTTCACCTTCGTCGCGACCAGTGCGAAGAGCGCCTATAGTTTATATGAAGCCGATTACCAGGCCGATACGTATTGGTCGGGTTATCTGCTTCCACCCCAAACCGGCGCGCCGCCGGAATCGATCAGTTATACTGACTCGCTTCGCTCCGTTTTAAATAAAGGCTCGTATACAGCCGCTTATGCTGGCTCGTTTCTGTTCGCACCCACGCGTCCGCCCGACACGGCGAATTTCATCGACGGCGTTGTATCGTATCTTCAAAGTCAGAAGCTGATCGCCGGCAGTCAGACCGTCCTGTGGATCCCCACGGTCGATCCACTCAGCTTTGGTCAGCCGTTCGCCGCCTATTGCATTGTTTTCACATGCAACGGGCAAAACGGCAGGTTTATCGCGTCCGGCAACTGGAATGCCCAGATCGGGCAGAATTTCACCTTCAACATTCTGCTGAACGCGACCCTGCAAATCGCGCCCTCAGGCGACCGCATTCAGTTCTCGGTGCCGCCCTTGAGCCAGGGGATCAGTTTCGCCCGCGGCCACACCAATCTCGGGATCGTGGTGACCGGCGACGCCACCGGCCTGAGCGCCTACCTGCCGTTCACCGGCAACAGTGCGGGCTGCTGCCTGTTCGCGGCCACCATTCAGCCCGCGGTCACATTCGCCGCCGGAGGCCTGCCGTTCGGTTTCTTCTATAGCGCGCTCGACACCTCGGGCGGCGGCACGCAGACCGACAACTTTTACTACCCGGCGTTCAGTATCGCCGATCTGCCGGCGTCGCTCGCCTGCATCGGCACCGTCGACGTGCTGGACCCGTTCAATCAGGCGATGCCGGCAACGGTGCTGCAAGCCGGCGGACTGCGCACCGGTTTCGTGCTACCGGGAGGGGCGGCGTTGCAGTCATGCCTGCGCAACGTGCCGGGCAACCAGATCGGCTTGCTGCCGTTGGGCGGGGTCGCCGTCGTGCCGGCGGAAATCCCCCGGCAAGCCGGCGCCTTGGCGCTGACGACCGGAGCCACGGTGCCGGGCAATCCGGCGAGTGCGGTGCCGGCGCTGACGCTGACGGGTCAGTTTGCCGTCTCGGCCGCGCAACAGGCGGCCGGCGCGACCGTGCAGCTTCTGTGCGGTCTCTATGGGTCCGAATTCATCTCGCTGACCAGCTACGACCCCAGTGCCGGCGGGAACGATGCGCTGTTGTTCTACCTCGCGTCGCCCGCCTTCGCGCCGGTGTTTCCCTTCGTCGTCGCGACGCTGAACGCACCGAGTTCCGGCAATGTCGTGACCCCGCTGACGCCGGCTGCGAGCACGGCCTGGGTCACGGTGGTGCAAGGGGCTGCCACGGCGCCGACCTACCACGCCGAACCGGCCGGCAGCCCGCAATTCGGCTTCCCCGCCGATATCGGCGGCGCGGCGATCGTCCTGCAATCGCGGCCGCCCGCGCTGCCGGTGCCGCAGGGTGTGGCACACGCCTTCCCGATGGTGCCGTATGCCGGGATCAGCGCCACGACGCCACCCGGCCCGACGCTCGCCAGCTTCGAAAGCAGCATCCTGGCGGCCACACGCAAGCAGATCATCTCCGGCGGTGCCCAGCAGACCTGGGCGGCGCGCAGCAGCGCCCTCACCCTGTCGCGCGCGCGCCGCCGTGCGGCTGAACCCGGCGTGGCAGCCGACCCGCCGCCCGGGACGGCCTATGTCAGCACGCCGCAGGGCCTGATCGCCACGGTGGACACCGAGAGCGGTGCCTATCTGTCGGTCGCGCTGGGGCAAACCGTTTCCGACGCCGGGACGGCACTGCCGTTCGTCTTCAACCATCCCACCATCGCCCTGCAGGACGCGCTGCAGACCAATCAGTTGTTTCTGGTCGTCGTCAACCCGGCCAACCTGGTCGACGTGCCGGCGGATTTCGAGAACGCGGTGGAGATCGCGGGGTGGTCCATGGCCGCCGAGGTCGGTGTCGGCGTCTCGGCCACCCAGTACGCCAACGTCATGATCTTGAAGTACTGCAGCGGCAGCTTCAAGGACCGCATCGCCAACCCGAACCAGTGGACCGCGCAGGCGGACTTCTCACTCCCCGCGGGCACCGATCCCAACTCCGACCTGGCCGGGGTCAGCTACACCGGTTTGTCGAGCTGGCTACAGGGTGTCGTTAAGACCGCCGAGATCGCCGTCGCGGCAAACCCGGGTTCGCCGTATGCCAACTTCGTCAACCTGGTCAACGACCCCGCCTGGAACGGGGTTCTGGTGTTGCAGGCCAGTCTCGATGCCAACAGCCTGCCGGCGGGCCTGGCAGGGATCGTCGCCGGTATCGACCTCACCCGGTTCGTCGCGCATCATTTCGGCTTCACCGCCAGCCGCGTGTCCGTCAACGCCAGCAACACCATTACGTTCAACGGCAATTCGAGCACGTTTGGCCTGGTGGACTACATCAACCCCACGTTCGCCGCCAACCTGGCGATGCGCCTGCCGCCGGACACCCCGATCACGCTGCCGATCGCCGACAATTATGCGTTCTCGGTGCTCCAGTTGCAGGTGCTGTTCGACAACGCGGCGATCAAGTCGTTCGTCAGCTATATCGAGCTGGGTGCCGATGCGCTGTTCCAGACCCTTGTGCTGAGCACGACATTCAACGGCACGCGCATGCCGAGCAACGGGGTGGTCCTGGACGGCAGTTATATCGACCAGAACGGCACCGGCATCTACATTTTCGTGCAGGCGCTGCCGACGGTTTTCGCGCTCGACAGCAATGTGCTGCGTGCGGTCGCCTTCAATCGGGTGCAGTTCAACAGCCTGGGCACGATCGATGACGGCGCCACCATGCTCAATCGCTTCCTGGTCTGGGGGCATTTCGATTTTACCGCGTTGACCGATGGGCTGGACCAGCCGCTCGATATTCTTTCCTTTGGCGACCCGAATGCTGTGCCTGGGCAGACGCCATCCGGCAGCGGTCTGAGTTTCTCCAATCTGCTGATCGACATGACGTATCCGCGGACCACGCCCAACGCCGTCACGTTCGTCGAGAACACGCAAAACCTGTCCTATGACCTGCCGGACAGCCAATCGCGCGACGGCAGCCTGTTCAAGGGGTTTGCCCTGCAGCTCAGCGGCTTCATCGCCGCGACCGGAAACGAGCGTCCGGCGGATTACGGCTACCTCACCGTCGGCACATCGATCAATGCCACCTCGCTCGGCAATCCCTGGTACGGTGTAACCTACAACGTCACCATGGGCGGGCCGGGTGCGCTGGCTTCGGCGGCGGGGTTCAATTCGTCGCTGCTGCTGGCGTGGTCGCCGGCGAGTGCGGCCGACGACAAGCAATATGCTGTATTTACCGGACTGTCGCTGCCCGGTGCGGCGCCTGGGGCGAAGCTTCTGAGTTTGCAGGGGGTGTTCAAGGTTTCGGTCGACAGCATCACGTTGTCGCTGCAGTCCGTGCCGGACGAGGCGGCAACGTATTACTGCCTGCGCCTCGCCAATATCGGCCTGAAAATCCTGGGCATCAAAAAGCTTCCGTCGGATTCGTCGATCAATTTCTTTCTGTTCGGCGATCCCGGCGGCACGGGCAGCCTGGGTTGGTACGCTGCCTATAATGCGACTGCTCCGCAGGCAGCACTTCCGCCACCCGGGCCATGAGGATGCGGGCATGACCAATATTCTTTACTGGAATGTCAGGCAGTTCTCCATAAATTTGATTAACAGTCCGGACAATAACGTTATTCCGGGACTTGGTGGTGTGACCTATACGGGCGCCTCGCACCAGCGCCTGGGCCTTATTGTGAACGTCATCGCCGCCGCGGCCGCCGATATCGTCACGATTGTCGAAACGCAGACCGGTAGCCGGGTACCCGGCGATCTGGCGACCGATTCCGGCGGCCTACAGGCGTCGCGCCTTCTTCTGCAGGTATTGCGTTTCATTTTCCCCGCGCAGGGCTGGCGCATGGTGCCGCCGCTCTGGCTGGGAACACGATGGGGGGCGGCTCGTCCGGCGAGAACGGAAACCGTGACCGTGCTGTATCGCGGGACCACCGGCAACGTGACGCGTTACTTCACCGGCCCCAATTTCTGGTCGGGCGGCGTGGGTGGCATATCGGTCGATCCCGTCGCCGCGCCGGGTGTGCCCGCCGCCTACCCAAATCCGATCGATACGTATCTTCAACCGGCACGCGCGATACCCGCTGCGTCGCTGTACCGCCCGAACGTTCAGGAAGATCAGTCCGCGGCACGCATCAAATACCTCGATCAGGTACGGCGGGCGGGATTACGACAGAACACAAGGCGTCGGCTGCAAGATGTCGAGCGCTACGGTGGATTCCGCCCGCCATACATGACCAGCTTCTTCGAGCAGGATCTGGTTGCGGGTACGGCTCGAACGCTAACCGTCTTCTCCATTCATTCGCCACCCAAGGCGGGTCCGGCGAAGACGCTGATGCGGTATTTCTCTCAGACACCGGAAATCCTCGCGGCGCCCGGACTCGGCGAAATAAAAATCCTTTGCGGCGATTTCAATCTCGATTTCCTGAACGCGGCGGGAACCTATACGAACATCTACAACCCGGTGACGGGGATCGGCTACCAGTCGCAGATGCCGACGAACCTGGTGCCTCCGCCGGCGGCCGGCGACGCGCTACGCGCGTATCGCGGTTATTTCGCAACGCATTTAAGGGATCAGCCGCCGCCGGCAAATTTTGCTGCCACCGCCTTCCTGTGGTCCATCGGCGGGACCAATGCCACCTACCCCGGTTATGGTTATCCCAGCACAGGCAGCACGGCATCGATCGACAATATCCTCGTCCGACCCGCCGTGGCTTATCCCTTCACGGTGCTGAACCTGGTCACCGGGACGCCCTATGTGGCCTCCGCCCTGTTGACCGCGCCAAACCCCGTTGTCCCGGTTCCGCTCGGGGCTGTGGTGATGGGGACGGGCTTCGCCGCCGCGCCCGCCGGTGCCCCTGCCGGACCCTGGCCGCTGGAACCGACCGCCGCGATCTACAATCATCCAGATGCCCTGATGCTCTGCGCCTGGCCCAACTACAACAAGGTCTACGGCACAAGCGACCACTTGCCTCTCGTTACGACCCTTTGAGGCTGCATCGAAGCCGCCGCTAAACCTGAAAGGCCATAACGCCCATGGCAGACCCGGCCACCGCCCTAGCCAACTTGCGAGCCGCCATCGCGAGCGCCATCGCCGGTCCGAGTGGCTTCGCGCTGGATTCCGCGTTTCTGACCTCGGGTCTCAACGACCCGGGCGTGACCGTGCCGGCCACTTACGACACCGATCTCGGCAAGGCCTTCCAGGTGGCCGCCACCGCGTTCACCGTCACCGGCAGTGCCGGCGGCGTGGGTCCCGTCGTCAACGGCCAGTTCATCGTCACCGGCGCGCAGGTTCCGGTGATCAACGGCAATGGGACGGCATCGGCCACCTTGCTGTTCACGACGACATCGGACGGAAGCGGCGGCGTGGTGCTGGTTGTGCAGATCGCCTCCGCACCCGGCGCGTGGACCTGGACCAACAGCTTCCCGTACGCGACCGGCTATCCGTTCAACATCATGCCGGTCACCGCGGCTCAATTCTATTTTTCGACGGCCACCGGCGCCTATCCCTGGGCTCAACCCGCCGGCGTCCCGGTGGTCGCCGGCCCGAAGCAGACGCTGCTGGCGAAAATCGCCTTCCCGCAGCCCGCCAACGCCTATCTCGCTTTGTTTGCCGGCTTGCTCGCGCCCAGCGCCCCGCTCGATTTTTCCGGCACGTTCGATCTGTCGAGCTATGGCGGACCGGATTTCACAACCGGAACGATATTGCCGTCCGGCACGTTTACGGCGCTGCTCAGCACGGCCCAGTACACGTTCGCGACATACCTCACCGTCAGCCGCCCGATGCTGTCGATCAGCATCCCGCAGCCCAGTGATGACGACGTTTCCAAGCAGAACTTCGCCCAATACGCCACCTTGGCGTTTGCCACCGATCTTCTGCTGCAAGGCGTGTCGGCCGGGGCCTACACGCTGGAGGTGGAGGTGGCGCCGGCCACCACCGGGCCGGCAATCACCTATGCCGTGGCTCTGACGCCGCAAACCGCACAGCTCCTCGGTCCCGCCTCCGCCATCGAACTTATCGGCGGGAAGGGCAGCTATTTCGATGGCACACCGACATTCCTGCAGCAATACCTGACATCGTTCGGGCTGGCGGGCATGACATTGAGCGGAACGCTCGCTGCCTCATCCGTCAGCGTCAACCAGGTCACCGTCAAGCTCGGCACTGCGCCGGGCCACGATCTGAACTGGCAGCCGCTGCCCGCGCCGACACCGGACTTCGCGTTTACGGTTCAGAGTTTCGCGCTCGACTGGTCCGTCAGCAATCCGTTCACCGACGCGACCTTCAGCTACCTGTTCAGCACCAGTTTTTCCATTCTGCCCACGGTGTTCAGGAAACCCGATGGCAGCCCCGGCGGGGTGTTTACCGTCGTGTTCACGTCGGACCAGGTTTTCATCGCCAGTTTCGATGGCTCCGCGTCGCTCGCCGACTTCCTCGCCGTCGTCTCCGGCGGACTGATATCGTCCCCCGCCTCGATCCCGGTTGGGATCACGGTTTCCGATATCTCGCTGCAACTCGACTACAATTCCCAGACCTTCGTATTTTCGTCCGGCGTCACCGTCGATTTTCCGTTCCTCAAAATCGACGGCACCGACATTTTCGCCGTTTCCGGGGGTCTCATCACGCTGTCCGCGGTGAGCGCCAGCAGCAATTCCGGCACGCAGTTGCAAACCGGCAGCGGAACGGTCTGGTCCGGCAGCATAGGCGGTCTCGTCACGATTTGCGGCCTCGATGTCAATGTCAGCGTCGCCTATGTCGGCGGCGGCGACGATGCCGGCTGGACCCTGGCCGCCGATCTCGCCGAACCGGTCGATGTCAGCGCGCTGATCGCCCAGTTCTTCGTCACCACGACCGGTTACGTCTTTCCGAGTTTCCTGCTCGGCAGTTTGACCATCACCTCGCTCGGGGCGACCTGCTTCATCCCGGACGACAACACCGCCAAAAACACCTATACCGTCAGCACAACGTTCGACTGGGTGTTCAGCTTCGGCGATCAGTCGGTTGGCATCAAGGATGCCGCCATCGACCTGTCCTACGACGGCACCGCGTTCTCCGGCAGCGCCAGCGGCACCTGGCTCTATACGCCCATCAATCTTTCTCTCGGTTTCGGCTACACGTTTGAGGCGGACGGCAATCAGACCCTGTTCGTGACCTGGCAAGGTTTCACCGCGACCTACGCCAGCGCGCAGGAAACCGTCACCTTTACGCTCAAAGGCTGGTCGATCGGCACGCTGATCGAAAGCCTGGTTTCGACGTTGTTCGAGCCCAACTTCTCGCTGCCAGCGCCGTGGAGCCTGCTGAACCAGATTTCGCTCGATGGCCTGTCGATCACCGTGTCGCTGTCCAATGACAAGCCGATTACGCTGACCGGCAGCTATACCCTCAGCTCGCCACTCGATCTCGGCTTCATCACGATCAAAGGCATCTCCCTCACCCGCACCCCCGCCGACGGCACGTCCCCCGGCAAGGTCATGCTCTCGATCGACGGGTCCGCGCCGCCGGGGCTGGAGGGTTCGCTCGGCAACCTGCTGAAGCCGGAAGGGCAGTCGGTTCAGGACATGCCGGACGTGCCGGGGCAGGGCAACGAGTATTTCAAGCTGAACCTGCTCGCCCTTGGTCAGCGCGTGGGCATCCAGGGGTATAAGGACTTCACCTCGACGCAGGCGGCGATTACCGCGCTGGCCGGCGTGCCGCAGACCAAGGGCACCCAGAATCCGGTGGTTCCCAACAATACGACCACCGGGCAACCCTATTACAATGCCGAAAGCAACTGGCTGATCGCGCTGCACTTCAATGTGCTGAAGGTCGGGGACATCTGGGCCGTCGATGTGCAGTTGGTGTTCAACGATCCCGATCTGTACGGGATGCGTCTCGCGCTGAACGGCGAGAAGACGGGCGGTCTGGCGGGCTTCGTCATCGACATCCTGTACAAGAAAATCACCGATGACGTCGGCTTGTTCCAGATCGACTTCACCTTCCCCGACAGCATCCGCAACCTGAATTTTGGCGCCGTCAGCGTCGTGCTGCCGATGATCGGCGTTCAGATCTATACCAACGGCGATTTCCTGATCGACCTCGGTT
>DATAZJ010000003.1:0-1600 GCA_036272115.1 Rhodopila sp.
CGTCGCCGGCGGCGAGAGCAGCTTCAACACAGATGTGGGCAAGAACCAGATGCCGGCGTCAGCCAGCGGCCTTGTCACCGGCGGCGTCATCGGCGGCGGGCTGGAATATGCCGTGAATGACAATGTGCGACTCACGGCGACCGGTACCTACTACGGTCTGTCGTCGCTTCATGCGGTGGGCGATGCAGGCAAGAACGCCCCACCTCCGGACGGGACCAGCATCCCCTACGGTGCGACGTACTCGCCGCACGGCGCGGTGTTCGAGGCAGGTGTCAACGTCCATTTCTAATTGAGGTCTTGTGCTCCTGCCGAAGACGGCTGGTTCCAATGTCCCGCCGCAGTCGGTGGCGGATCTATGCACCCTACGCCGCGTCCGCCGTCTGGACACGACGCCCACTTCTCGAAGCGCCCCCGATCTTTATCGAACTGCTGCCGGTTGCGGGTCATGCCTGCGACGGGGCGGAGCGGGTGCTCTGGTTCGAGCCCTGGCGATGAACTGGAAATCGGCGGCCCCGGCGGCTCGATGGTGATTGCCGGGAGCTTCGACTGGTACCTATTCGCGGGTGACGAGACAGCGCTGCCAGCCGTCGCTCGCCGCCTGATGACCTATGGGACAGCCGAAATCCATCGCACAGCGCCCTGGAACAATCCTCCACCCTGGAACTAATCGTCTCCTAAGGCGTTTCGGAAGGTTTTCGGGGGCTTTTGATTTGTTATCGATCATCGGGCGAAAGTTGGTAAGCCTCAGTCTCCAACTGCATGGCATACCATCACAATGAAGATTGATCTCTCGCTGAGAAGCGAAACCTGGCTCTATGGCCTTCTAGGGGCGGCCGTCCTCGCCGTCTTCGCTATCGATCTGTCGGTGCCGCTGGGCACCGCCGTGTGGGTGATCTATCTGGTCCCCACGGTGCTTGCCTATCTGGCAGCGCGCCCGCAGGTACCCTTGGTCGTTGCGGCAGCCGTGACGGTGCTTGTCATCGCGGGATTCCTCGTCCCCCACGCCGGCATTGATCCAGACGTCGCCCGGCTCAACCGGGCCATGGGAGTTGCCACGGTCTGGGTGCTCGCGCTAACCGGCTACTTTTTCATCCGCAACAAGCTGGCGGTGAGGGCGCAGGACTGGCTGCAGGCTGGGCATGTTCAACTCAGCCGCCATATCGCCGGCGAGTTGGAACTTCCCGACCTTGGCCGCGAAGTTGTGACGTTTCTCGCCAAATACCTCGGAGCCCAGGCGGGCGCCTTCTATGCTCGCAACGGCGATCGGTTCACCCGCATCGGCACTTTTGGAGTGCCTGTCGATGCAAAAGTGCCGGTGGAGTTCACCGCTGGCGATGGAATGCTGGCGCAAGTCGTTTCTGACGATCAGATCACTGTTATCAGCAGCGTGCCGGAGGGCTATCTCTATTTCGGTAGCGGCCTCGGGCGCGGCAAGCCGGCGGGACTGCTGCTGGCGCCAACGCATGCCGATGACGCCGTCAACGGCGTGATCGAACTGGGCTTTGCCGGCGCACCGCCAGCTGGCCACATCGAACTCATCGGTCGCGTTGCGGATGCGATCGGCATCGCCATTCGCTCCGCCCAGTATCGGACGCGACTG
>DATAZJ010000004.1:0-2089 GCA_036272115.1 Rhodopila sp.
GACCCGCCACCAGCCCCCAAAGTCACAATATCCAGGCTCGGCAGCGCAATCCTGGCACCGGCAACCGCCTTGTCGCCGGACAGCGTCGGCTGCCCGTCACGCACCACGGCGATGTCGGTGGATGTGCCGCCCATGTCGAAGCCGATGATGTTGGGTGCCAGCCCGTCGCGCGACAACGCGACCGACGCCGCCACCCCGCCCGCCGGACCGGACAGCGCGGTGCCGGCGGCCAGCCGTGTCGCCTCCGCCACCGAGGCGACACCGCCATGCGACAGGATGACCAGCAGTTCGCCGTCATATCCGGCCTCACGCAACCGGGACTGCAGCCGCCCGAGATAGTTCTGGATCACCGGTCCCACGGCCGCATTGGCGACGGTGGTGGCAAACCGCTCGAACTCCTTGATCTGCGGCAGCACGTCGGCGGAGGTCGTGACGTAGGCATCCGGCAGCCGGGCGCGGACCGCGGCGGCGGCTTGCTTCTCATGCGCCGGGTTGCGCCAGGCGTGCAGGAAGCAGATCGCCACCGCCTGCACGGCGGCCTCACCCAGGCGATCGATCGCTCGGTCCAGGGACGCGGGGTCCAGTGCGGTTTCCACCGATCCGTCGGCCCGGATGCGTTCGGTCACCGGCAGGCGCAGCCGGCGCGGCACCAGCGGGGCGGGCGGGGTCATGCGCAGGTTGTAGCGATCCGGCTTCAGGCCCTCGCGCATCTCGATGACGTCGCGATGGCCTTCGGTCGTCAGCAATCCCACGCGGGCGGCCTTGCCTTCCAGCAGGGCATTGGTCGCCACGGTGGTCCCATGCACGATGCGGGCTGTGTCGCGCAGCAGGTCGGCCACGCTCAGGCCGAGGCGTTCGGCGGCGAGGGCGATCCCGTCCAGCACGCCGTCGGACTGGTCGGCGGGCGTGGTCGCCGCCTTGGCGATGACAGTCTCACCGCCGGCGGTCGAGACGACGATATCGGTGAAGGTGCCGCCGACATCGATACCAATGGTGACGGTCATGCGGTGAAGGTGAACTTGCTGCCGGTGGTGCTGAGGATGAGTTTCTCCGGCATTTCCCGCTTGGCGGTCTCCACGAAGTTGCTGCCGCTACAATGCATCGGGATCAGGTGGTCGAGGTCGAACTTGCTCAGTTCGGTCATGATGCTCTCCAGGTAGGGTTGCGAGGCAGGCGCCAGGTGGAAGCCGCCGCACAGTGCGTGGATCTTGGTGATGCCGGTGATCTCCTGCGCGCGCCGCAGGGTGTTGACGATGCCGGCGTGGCCGCAGGACGTGATCACGACCAGGCCGCGATCGCCGACCTGGAAGCAGGTTGCGTGTTCATGCCAGTGCTGGTCGGGCACCGGCTTGCCGGCCAGTTCGTCGGCGGTGAAATGATGGTCCTCGTCGTATTTGAACGTGTCGCAGCCGACACCGTCCTTCTCGCCGTAGACGACGAAGGTGTTGGGCAGCACGTGCTCGATGCTGGTGCGGGGGATGATGCCGGTGGTGAAGGCGTGATCCTCGATGATGATCGGCAGTTCCGACAGGATCGGCTGCACATTCAGCGTCTTCAGCGCGTGGCGGTCCAGCACGCCATAGGGGGCGAAGCTGCCGTCGGGCTGCTGCTGCTCGCGTTGGCAGAAGGTGTCCTCGCCGCCGGTGTAGAGCATCATGGTCTCGCGCATCCCGGCGCGATTGGCCTGCAGGAAGCCGATCAGGCCGCCCATGTGGTCGATATGCGCATGGCTGAGGATCAGCGCGTCCAGGGTTTTGGGATCGATGTTCAGCAGCTTCAGGTTGTTGGCCAGCACATCCGGGGTGAAGCCGAAATCCAGCAGGTAGCGGCGGGTTTCGCTGCCCCTGGTGGAGACGAGGTGCAGCGACAGGCCCCATTGGCTTTCCAGCGTCCTGCCGTTGGACGCGGCCGGCGAGCCGACGCGCTCGACACCGACGCCGGGCGGCGGCTCGTTGGAGATGAGAATGTCGTGGCCGTTGTCGATGACCGCCTGGATGGTCAGCTTGTCCACCACCGGCGGACTGATATGCACCGGAATGGCAGCGTTGGCGCGATCCATCACGCCATAGCAGGCAAGAAACGACCCCGT
>DATAZJ010000005.1:0-12087 GCA_036272115.1 Rhodopila sp.
CCGGTTCCCTCACGGACGCGTTCGCCGCCAGTCCAGACCCTATGCGATCCGCTCGGCTGACCGAGCCGAGACGACGCCGGAAATAGCCGGGTCGGACCGCCCATTCCCGGACATGCCGGGCATGGCCGCGCGCCCCCGAACGCGCCGGCTACCCGCCCGCGCAGCCGCCGAACGCATTGAACGTGATCAACGTGTAGGTATCCTTAACCCCAGGCAGAGTCTGGATTCTCTCGGTCACGAACAGCCCGATATCCTGATCCACCTCCAGATAGAATTTCCCCAGCAGATCGTACTGTCCCGATGTGGAGAACAACTCCGACATCTCGGAAATCCTGTCGGCCGCCTCCCGCGCGACGCGATACGCCTGTCCCATTTCGCATTTGATTTGCACAAAGATCGCCCGCATCACCGCCTCCTGGCTGGCGAACCGGCACTTGGCAAAGCGCCGCCCGCGCCGGGCATTGTAATGTGCCGATCAAGGCGCGGGATAGACCTCCGCGAAATTCAGGCCGTTCCCCCACGACCTTCCGCCAGCATCGACAAGGTGAACGCGGTCTCGCCCAGGCGCCGCAGCATCTCGGGCAGCGGCGGTTCGGCCGGCAGCGGCCCATCCGCCAGGAAATCCGACCATGCCGTCCACACCTGGTCATCGAGGTCCAGAACACGCCGCCGCTCATCCTCGGTCAGGCGGATCTGGTCGCCCAGTCCGTGAAACACCGCCAATTGCGCGCGAGCCAGGGTATCGGTCGCCTGCCAGGCCAGATTTCGCAGCATCGAACGCTCCATCGCTAAGAACATGATGCGGACGGTCGGGGCAACCGAAGGCGGAATTGGGCACGATCGGTGGTCGCTTTGTGGCAGCGCCACACGGTTGCGTTATCGAACCCAAACGCCGATACGTGACGCCCGGCGCCGGGTCGCCTAATCTCGCCCGCCGCCGCCCAACGGGAGAGAACACCGCATGCAACCGACCCAGACCCGCCCGAAATCGCCTCATCGGGCGCCGCGTCACGGTGGAAAAGTGCTGGCCGATGCCCTCGTCGCCCAGGGCATCGACCATGTGTTCGAGGTTCCGGGCGAAAGCTTCCTCGACACCCTCGACGGGCTCTACGACACCGGCGGCAAGATCAAGCTGGTGACCTGCCGCTTCGAGGCCGGAGCGGTCAACATGGCCGACGCCTACGGCAAGCTGACCGGCCGCCCCGCCGCGGCGATGGTCACCCGCGGCCCCGGCGCCTGCCATGGCGCCATCGGCGTCCACGTCGCCTTCCAGGACAGCACGCCGATGCTGCTGTTCGTCGGCCAGATCCCGCACATGGACACCGGCCGCGACGCCTTCCAGGAAGTCGATTACCGCCAGATGTTCGCCCCGCTGGCGAAATGGGTCACCCAGATCGACCATGCGACCCGCATTCCGGAGGTCGTCGCCCACGCCGTCGATGTCGCCACATCCGGCCGCCCCGGCCCGGTGGTCGTCGCCCTGTCGGAGGAAATGCAGAAAGACCGCGTCGACGTCCGCGACCTGCCCCGCGCCGCCACCAGCGCCGCTTTCCCCGACCCCGCCGCATTGGCGAAACTGCGCGCTTTGCTGGCCAAGGCGAAGAAGCCGATCGCCGTCGTCGGCGGCTCGTGCTGGACCACGGAAGGCCGGACGGCCCTCCACACATTCCTCACCCAAAACAAAATCCCGGTGACGGTCGGCTTCCGCCGCCAGGCGCATTACGACGGCTCACAGGATAACTTCGCCGGCGATCTGGGCGTCGGCTCCGACCCCGGCCTGATCGGCAAGCTGAAGGAAGCCGACCTGATCCTGGCGATCGGCAGCCGCCTCGGCGATGCGGTCACCCAGGGCTACACCCTGCTCGACATCGCCGGCAGCGTCCCCATCGTCCAGATCCTCCCCGACGGGGCCGAGATCGGCCGGGTATTCCGCACCGCACTGGGCATCGTCTCCGACCTCAACACCTTCGCCATCGCCGCGGCCGAACTGGACCCGGTGAAGCCCGCCTGGATCAAATGGACCCAGGAACTGCGCTCACTCCGAGAAGCCCAGCGCGCTGTCCCGAACTACCAGGGCAAGCTGAACCTGGGCACGGTGATGCGCGAATTGGAAGCCATGCTGACCCCGGACGCCATCGTCACCACCGACGCCGGCAATTTCGCCGGCTGGGCCACACGGTTCCTCAACTTCTCCGAACACCAGCGCTACATCGGCCCGACCAACGGCGCCATGGGCTACAGCGTGCCCGCCGCCGTCGGCGCCAAGATCGCCTTCCCCGACCGCATGGTGGTCGGCATGGTCGGCGACGGCGGCTTCATGATGACCGGGCAGGAAATCGCCACCGCCTTCCATCACGGGGTCGCCCCCATCATCCTGGTGTTCAACAACCAGATGTACGGCACCATCCGCATGCACCAGGAAAAAGCCTACCCCTGGCGCGTATCCGGCACCGCCCTCACCAACCCCGATTTCTGCAAATATATCGAGGCATTCGGCGGCCATGGCGAAGTCGTCACCACCACCGAGGAATTTTCCCCCGCCTTCCGCCGCGCCGTCGAATCCGGCAAGCCCGCGCTGATCGAACTGCGGACCAATCCCGAACAGATCACCACCCGCGTCACGATCACCGATCTGCGAGCGGGCCGAACCGCACCCAAGGCCACTCCCAAGCCCAGGCGAGCCGCCGGACCAACATCGCGCCCCAAAAAGCGCAGCTAACCCCAAGCTACGACCAGCCGCTCGGCTTTACGCCGCCCGCGGCACTCCCTCGTCGAGTCGCCGGACACCAGGGTCCGACGGCTCGCCGAGGCCACCAAGGAAATCGCCGAAACTGATCGGATCCGGCTGCAATCCGCCTGTCGGCCGGTCAACCTGCACGTGCAACGATTGGTCGGTTTCGCCGAAACCGCAGCCTTAGCCGTTCAAATAAACGTGATCGTCAGCAACGGCACCGCCGTCGCCCACCTAACAGGTGCGCCGGGTCTGCCGCTACACCTGATGCTGCCACCCAACCTCGACTCGCGCCGGATACCGGACCGCCGCGACAGCCCCTGGCATCCCACCGCGCGGCTGTTCCGTCAGCCGCGACGCAGCGCCTGGAACGACGTCGTCCAGGCCGTGATCGCCGAGCCGAACGCAGCCTAACCTCTTTGATTGCGACGCTTTTTCGTCGGCCGATCTTCCGGTTTCAACCCCAGGCCGCTTTGCAGCGCGAGGCTGGAACGCAGCTTGGCATACTCGGCGGCGACCATCGGATAGTCCGGCGGCAGGCCCCACTTCTCCCGATATTCGTCCGGCGTCAGCCCATGCACCGTCAACAGGTGGCGCTTGAGCATCTTCATGGTCAGGCCATCTTCCATGCAAATCAGATGGTCGCCGAATACTGTCTGCCCATAAACGGGATGCACGTATACGTTGTGTGCATGGCTGTGCGCGTGCCCGCCATGGTCGTGAAATTCATGGCCTCCGCTCGCCTGCGTGGACCTGGCAACGGCCGGTTCTTGCGAACGTGGCACATCCAGGTCCGCTAACGTGTTGTAAACATTCCGTATGACAGTTGTGAGTACCTCAATCCCGACCTCATTATGGCCGGTGTGGGCGGAGACGATCTGGGCGGAGAGCGCCAAGAGGTGTCGGTTATGGTCTGGCATTGGTCACGGTCCTTGGCGAAAACAGGCTTTGACGTTTTTTTCACGTTGTATTAGCATTTCGGTTAACGTCAATGTCATTCAGCGCCAAATCGGCGGTTGGATGTCAGAAACGGGATGGAGGGGATTATGAACGACGCAACTTTTCAGGATGCCTACACCCGGGTGCGCGGCCGTCATGATGATCAGGCTTGGTTCGCCCTGTCCCCGCGGCAGATCACCGACTCGATTTATCGCGAAATTCGCGCCCTTGACCGCGAACGGCTGATGGCCGCCGAAACCGGCTTCGCTCCGATGGCCGTTGCCGCGGAATAAGGCCTGCGTTTCGACTCTGGCTTTGCAAATTTAACGCGGGATTGACGACGTTTTAGTCCCGCGTCCGATGGAACCCAGGCGACCACGCGGGCGTTACCCCGATGTGATGAATTTGCTTCGGTCCAGCATATTTACCCCCGACCCGTCGGCGCGCGATGTGCTGACTCCCATCAACATCTATCATCTGCATCCGTTGGTGGCGGGTCCGTTGGCGACCTGGTCATCCACATTCGCGCGAATCGGCGCGATGGGATTCAGTCATGTCTGCCTGGCCCCACCATTCGCGCCGGGGCAGGGCGGCGATATTTTCATCCATGCCGGCTTCGATCGGCTGCATCCCGTGCTGCAATACGACGGGTCCGCCGAACAGGGGCTGAAACAGGCCGCCACCATGGCGCACGACGCCGGCCTGCGCCTGATGCTCGACATCGCCCCCGGCCAGATCGCTCTCGATTCGCCCGAACGCCAACGCCATCCCCACTGGTTCGTCCCCGCGAGCAGCGGCCAGGTCGCCGATCCCAGGCGGAAACCGCATCGTGTCGACGTGGCAATACCCCGCTTCAATGAAACCGCGATCACCGATGCCGTGTCCGACTGGTGGATCGAGCGCCTGACCCGGCTGACCCGCGCCGGAGTTGCAGGATTTCGCTGCCTGACGCTGGATCGGGTGCCACCGGCATTTTGGCGCCGCCTGACCGCCGCGTTCCCCGACACCTTGTTCCTCGGCTGGACCCCGGATGTGGCGAACAAACCGGATTTCGCCGGCGCGGGATTCGATCTCACCTGCTGTGTGGTGGAAGGCGATGTCCCAACGCTGCTGGAGCAACAGGCGGCGCTACGCCCCGTCGCCCCGGCCCTGGTTTCGCCGGAGCCGTCGTTCCTCGACCGCCTGACCCGGCATTTGCCGGCGGATGCCGATGTGGCCGATTCCTATCGCCTTGCATTGGCGATCGCGGCCGCGACCGGTTCGGGACTGTTCCTGCCAATGGGCTTCGAATTTGCCACCAGCCGCCCGTTCGATCCGACGCGCGCCGGCCCGGCCGACATGGACGCGGTCCAGCACGACGCGCCAGCCGATCTGTCGGACGACGTCGCCGCCGCGATCCGCCTGGGTGCCACCCTGCCGGACGCCGCGGCGCAGCCGATCACCGGACCCGCCTCCAAGGTCGCCGCCTTGCTGCGCGCCGATACCCTGATCCTGATCAACCCCGATATCGTCCGCCCGGCCGCCCTGACCTTCCCGCTCGCCCCACTGCCCGGTTCGGGCCTGTCTGCCGTGGACGACCCCGGCACGGACCTGCTTCCGGGTGAGGTCCGCGTCCTCCGATGCCGCCGCTCGCAGGACATCCAGAGCACCGTACCGGCGTTGACCCGCCCCTGGGCCGAGTCGACGCGCATCGCGGTGGAAGCGGTCGAACCAGCCGGCGACTACCCCGCCAAGACCATTGTCGGCCGCGATTTTATCGTCAGCGCTGACATCTTCGGCGACGGCCACGACGTGCTGGCGGCCGATCTGCTCTGGCAGCCGGCGGACGCAACCGACTGGCAGCGCCTGCCGATGCGGAAGCTCGACAACGATCGCTGGCAAGTTCGGATGCGCCCCGACCGGGTCGGCCTGTACCGTTACGCGGTGGAGGGCTGGTGGGACCAATGGGCCACCTTCACCCATGACCTGCGGGCCAAGGTCGCCGTAGGCCAGGACGTGACCCTGGAAATCGAGGAGGGGCGGCAACTGCTGGCAGCCGCGCTACGCCATGCCCCAACGGCGGCAACGGCGGACGAACTGCTCTCGGACGAGCTGAAAACGGCGATGGACCGAGCGGACTCGCGGCCCTTCGCGGCGCGCAGTGCAGTGCGGACCTTAAGGGTCGACCGCCCGGCGGCGGAATTCGCCAGTTGGTACGAATTGTTCCCGCGTTCTGTTACCCACGATCCCGCCGGCCATGGCACGTTCCGGTCGGTGATCGACCGCCTGCCCGACATCCGCGCCATGGGCTTCGACGTGCTGTATGTCCCGCCGATCCACCCGATCGGCCGGATCAACCGCAAGGGCCGTAACAACAGCCTGCGCGCCGCCTCCGACGACGTCGGCAGTCCCTATGCGATCGGCAGCGCCGAAGGCGGCCACGACGCCGTCCACCCCCAGCTTGGCACACTCGACGATTTCCGCGCCCTGGTCGCCGCGGCGCACGAAAACGATCTGGAACTCGCCATCGATTTCGCCGTGCAGTGCGCGCCGGATCACCCCTGGGTGACCCAGCACAAGGACTGGTTCCGCTGGCGCCCCGACGGGTCGATGCGCTACGCCGAAAACCCGCCGAAAAAATATGAAGATATCGTCAATCCCGATTTCTACGGCGACGCCTCCTTCCCCGCCGTCTGGACCGCGTTGCGCGATACCGTGCAATTCTGGGTCGACCAGGGCGTGCGCATTTTCCGCGTGGACAATCCGCACACCAAGCCGTTGCCGTTCTGGCAGTGGATGATCGCCGACATCCAAAGCCGGCACCCGGACGTGCTGTTCCTGGCCGAAGCGTTCACCCGTCCGAAGCCGATGTACCGGCTGGCAAAGCAGGGCTTCACCCAGTCCTACACCTACTTCACCTGGCGCGACACGAAGGCGGATCTCACCGCCTATCTGACCGAGCTGACGACGCCCCCGGTGGTCGATTTCTTCCGCCCGAACTTCTTCGTCAACACGCCCGACATCAATCCGATATATCTGCAAACGTCCGGACGCGCCGGCTTCCTCATCCGGATGGTCCTCGCGGCGACCCTGTCCGGTCTCTGGGGTCTCTACTCCGGGTTCGAGATCTGTGAGGCCGCGCCGTTGCCGGGCCGCGAGGAATACCTCGATTCCGAAAAATACCAGGTCAGGGTCCGCGATTTCGCCGCACCCGGCAACATCGTGGCCGAGATCACCGCGCTGAACCGCATCCGCCGCCAGCACCCGGCGCTGCAATCGCATCGCGGCCTGACATTCTACAACGCGTTCAACGACCAGATCATTCTCTACGGTAAACGTGATCCGCTGGACGGCAGCATGGTCCTGGTCGCCGTCAGCCTTGATCCCCACATCGTGCAGGAGGCCGCGATCGAGGTCCCGCTGTGGGAATTCGGTCTGGCGGATCACGCCGCGATTGCGACGACCGACCTGATGAATGGGGAAACCTTTATGTGGCATGGCAAGAACCAGCACATCCGGCTCGATCCCGCGGGTGCCCCGTTCCGTATCTGGCGGCTCGAGGTACGCTGAGATGGATGTCGGATTCCCCCAGTCCCGCATAGCCGCGCAGACGGTCGCGGCCGATCCGCTGTGGTACAAGGACGCGATCATCTACCAGATCCACGTCAAGTCCTTCTTCGATGCCAACAATGACGGGGTCGGCGATTTCGTCGGGCTGCTGTCGCGCTTGGATTACATCGCCGAGCTGGGCGTCAACACGGTTTGGCTGCTGCCGTTCTATCCGTCGCCGCGTCTGGACGACGGATACGACATCGCCGATTACCGGGGCGTCCACCCGGATTACGGTTCGCTGGCCGATGTGAAGCGCTTCATCGCCGCGGCGCATGACAGAGGCATCCGGGTCATCGCCGAACTGGTGATCAACCACACCTCCGACCAGCATCCCTGGTTCCAGCGCGCGCGTCTGGCCAAGCCCGGCTCGATTTATCGCGATTTCTACGTCTGGTCGAAGGACGACCGGAAATATGCCGATACACGCGTCATCTTCGTCGATTCCGAACGCTCCAACTGGACCTGGGACGACACCGCAAAGGCATATTACTGGCACCGGTTCTACCATCACCAGCCAGACCTGAACTTCGACAACCCCCGCGTGATGCGGGAGGTCCTGTCGGTGCTGCGCTATTGGGCCGATCTGGGGATCGATGGGCTGCGGCTGGACGCCGTGCCCTACCTGGTGGAACGCGAGGGCACCAACAACGAGAACCTGCCGGAAACCCATACCGTCCTGAAACGGATTCGTGCCGAACTGACCGAACGCTATCCGGATAAGATGCTGCTGGCGGAAGCCAATCAATGGCCGGAAGATACCAAGGATTATTTCGGCGACGGTGACGAATGCCACATGGCCTTCCACTTCCCGCTGATGCCGCGCATGTACATGGCCATTGCGAGGGAAGATCGTTTTCCCATCACCGATATTCTGCGCCAGACCCCGGACATTCCGGCGAACTGCCAATGGGCCATTTTCCTGCGCAACCATGACGAGTTGACCCTCGAAATGGTAACGGAATCGGAACGCGACTTCCTCTGGGAAACCTACGCCACCGACCGGCGCGCCCGGCTCAATCTGGGGATCCGCCGCCGCCTGGCGCCGCTGCTGGAACGCGACCGGCGGCGTATCGAACTGATGAACTACCTGCTGCTGTCGATGCCCGGCACGCCGGTGATCTATTACGGCGACGAAATCGGCATGGGCGACAACATCCATCTGGGCGACCGCAACGGGGTGCGCACGCCGATGCAATGGTCGCCCGACCGCAACGGCGGCTTCTCCCGCGTCGCCGATCCATCCCGCCTGGTGCTGCCGATGGTGATGGACCCGCTCTACGCCTATCAGACCGTCAACGTCGAATCGCAGGCAGCCGATCCGCATTCGTTGCTGATGTGGATGCGCCGGGCCATCGCGGTGCGCCGCCAGTACGCCGTCTTCGGCCGCGGCGGCTACCGGCTGTTGTATCCGAAGAACCGCAAGATCCTGGCCTATCTGCGCGATGACGCGGATACCACGATCCTCTGTGTCGCCAACCTGTCGCGCACACCCCAGGCGGTCGAGCTAAATCTGTCGGAATTCCAGGGCCGCGTGCCGATCGAGCTCGATGGGCACTCGCTGTTTCCGCCCATCGGCCAACTGACCTACCTGCTGACGCTGCCGCCCTACGGCTTCTACTGGTTCCTGCTCTCGGAAGCCGAGAACTGGCCATCAACCCACACCCCGGCGCCGGAACCGATGCCCGAATATCAGACGATTGTCATGCGCCACGGATTGCCCGATGCCGTCGCCGCCGCTCGGTCGCTGATCGAGCGCGACATCCTGCCGCAATATCTGGCAAAGCGCCGCTGGTTCGCCATGAAAGACCAGGCGCTGCTCTCGGCCAAGATCGCCCTGCTGACCCGGGTGCCGTCCGACGACGCAGTGCTGCTGGAAATCGAAACCGAAACGGCCGGCGGCACCGCCCGCTGGCTGTTGCCCCTGGGTATCGTCTGGGGCGACGAGTCCGCCCCCGCATTGCCATCGCAACTGGCACTCGCCCGCGTCCGGCGCGGCGCGAAGGTCGGGCTGCTGACCGACGCGTTCGCGCTGCCGACACTTGCCCTCGCGGTGCTGACCGGACTGGCGCAGCGGGACATTATCGTCATCGACCAGGGTGTGATCCGGTTCGAGCCGACGTCACGCATCGCCGACATCACCGTGCCCCCCGACGTCGAAATGCACTGGATCGCCGCCGAACAGTCGAATTCGTCGGTCATCGTCGGCGATCTGGCAATCGTCAAGATGTTCCGCCGGGTCACCGACGGCCCGCATCCGGAAGCGGAGATGAGCCGCCATCTGACCGAACAAGGCTTCGCCAGCACACCCGCGCTGCTGGGTGAAGTCGTGCGCGTCGATGCCGACGGCACCCGCCATGCCCTGGTCATCGCCCAGGCATTTGTCCGCAATCAGGGCGACGCCTGGACCTGGACGCTGGACCTGCTCCTCCGCGGCCTGTCCGACATCACCAGCGGCGATGAAGCGGCCACCGCCCACACCGAATATGTTCATTTCGCCGCCTTGCTGGGTCAGCGCCTGGGTGAGATGCATCAGGTCCTCGCGCGCCCGGTGACCGACCCGGCTTTCGCCCCAGCCACCGGAACCGCTGAAACCGCCGCGACCTTCGCCGAACGCACCCGGGAACAACTGGAAGCCGCCTATCGTGCGCTCGACACGGTGCGCCAATGGGACGGCACCGCGGAGCAGGACCACGCGTTCATGACCGGTGCGCGTGAGGCCCTGCTGGCCGCGATACCCGGCCTGGCCGACACCGCGAACGGATCGACGCTGACCCGCATTCACGGCGATCTGCACCTGGGTCAGATCCTGGTCTGCAGCGGCGACATCGCCATCATCGATTTTGAGGGCGAACCCGCCAAGCCGGTGGAGATGCGCCGCGCCAAGGATCATCCGTTGCGCGATGTCGCCGGCATGATCCGGTCGTTCGATTACGCCGCCGCCGTGGTGAAGCGCCGCAGCCAGGCCAGTCACGCGCATCTGCCGGATGAACAGGTCGATGCGTTCGTGGACCGTTTTGTCGAGCAGGCAACCGAATCCTTCCTGAACGGTTATCGTGAGGCGGTTGCGTCGACCGGCCAGCAGGCGCCTATTGCGGCGTTGCTGGATTTGTTCTTGATCGAAAAGGCAGCGTATGAAGTGGTGTATGAGGCAGCCAACCGGCCGGGATGGATCGACGTCCCGCTGCACGGACTCGCATACCGCACGCGTCATCTGCTCGGCGTCGAGGCCCTCGCATGAATGATGCCGTCATCCTGCCGTCGATCTCTCCAGAACAGGCGTGGCAACTGTCAACCGGATGCCTGAGGGACCCGTTCTCGGTTCTGGGGCCGTTTGAGGCCGGCTACGTCAGGGCATATATGCCCGGCGCGCTGGGCGTCGAAGTCATTGCGCGCGCCGATGGCCAGTCGCTGGGGACGCTGGCACCCACCCAGCCCGACGGGCTGTTCATGGGCCGGGTACGGAACGATCAACCATACCGGCTGCGTATCCAATGGCCCGGCGTGATGCAGGAGACCGACGACCCCTACAGTTTCGGCCTGCTGCTGAGCGAAACCGACCTGCATTTGTTCAACGAAGGCCGGCTGTTCGAGATCGCCTTCACCCTGGGTGCCAATCCCATGACCGTGGACGGCGTGCGCGGCACCCGGTTCGCCGTCTGGGCACCCAACGCACGCGCGGTCTCAGTGATCGGCGACTTCGATACCTGGGACAATCGCCGCCATCCGATGCGGCTGCGCTTCCCGGCCGGTGTGTGGGAATTGTTCGTGCCGAAAGTCGGCCCCGGCGCGCGCTACAAATTCGCGATCGTGGGCCCGGACGGCGCGCGCCTGCCCGACAAGGCAGACCCGTTGGCCAAGGCGGCGGAAGCAGCCCCGGCCACCGCCTCCATCGTTGCCGATCCGCAGCCTTTCGTCTGGCATGACGAAACCTGGATGCAATCCCGCCCCAGCCGGCATGGCGTGGACGCGGCGATCTCGATTTATGAGGTGCATGCCGGGTCCTGGTTCCGTCCCGAACCCGGCGTGACACCGGATTGGGACGCCCTGGCCGAACGGCTGGTGCCGTATGTGGTGGAAACCGGGTTCACCCACGTCGAACTGATGCCCGTTGCCGAACATCCGTTTGGCGGCTCATGGGGCTACCAGCCGCTGGGCCTGTTCGCGCCGTCCGGCCGTTTCGGGCCACCCGACGGCTTCCGCCGCTTCGTCGATGCCTGCCACCGCGCCGGCGTCGGTGTGATCGTCGATTGGGTGCCGGCGCATTTTCCCGGCGACGCCCACGGCCTGATCAACTTCGACGGCACGCCGCTGTTCGAGCATGCCGACCCGAAAGAAGGGTTCCACCAGGACTGGAACACCTACATCTACAATTTCGGCCGTCGCGAGGTGCAAGGCTTCCTGATCGCCAGCGGCGTCCACTGGCTGGAGCACTTCCACGTCGACGGCCTGCGGGTCGATGCCGTGGCGTCCATGCTGTATCGCGACTACAGCCGCAAGCAAGGCGAATGGGTGCCCAACATCTATGGCGGCCGGGAAAATCTCGAGGCGATCGGCTTCCTGCGCCATTTCAACGCGGTGGTGGCGGAACGCTGCCCCGGTGCGATCACCATCGCAGAGGAGTCCACCGCCTGGCCAGGCGTATCCCGCTCCATCCGCGATGGCGGCCTGGGATTTTCCTTCAAATGGAACATGGGCTGGATGCATGACACGCTGCACTACATGCAATACGACCCGGTCTATCGGCACTTTCACCACAACGAATTGACCTTCGGCCTGATCTACGCGTTTTCAGAAAACTTCGTGCTGCCGTTGTCGCACGACGAGGT
>DATAZJ010000006.1:0-13953 GCA_036272115.1 Rhodopila sp.
CCGCCGAGCCATCGAGGCCGCCAACGCCGCCTATCCCGCCTGGCGCGCGATGCTGGCAAAAGAACGCGGCGCCATCCTGCGCAAACTCTCCGACCTGATGCTGGCCAACGCCGACGACCTCGCGGTGATCATGACCGCCGAACAGGGCAAGCCCCTGGCCGAAAGCAAGGGCGAGATCGTCTATGCCGCCAGCTTCATCGAATGGTTCGCCGAGGAAGCCAAGCGCATCTACGGCGACACCATCCCGCAGAATGCCAAAGGCCGCCGCATCCTGGTGTTGAAGGAACCGATCGGCGTGTTCGCCGCCATCACGCCGTGGAATTTCCCCTCCGCCATGATCACCCGCAAAGCCGGGCCAGGCTGGGCCGCGGGCTGCACCGGCGTGATCCGGCCAGCCTCGCAAACCCCGTTCTCCGCCCTCGCCCTGGCGGTCCTGGCCGAACGAGCCGGCATGCCGGCCGGCGTCTGCAACATCCTCACCGGCGGGTCCGCCGCGATGGGCGCCGAACTGACCTCCAACCCGCTGATCCGCAAACTGTCGTTCACCGGGTCCACCGAGGTCGGTGCCAAGCTGCTGGCCCAGTGCGCCCCGACGATCAAGAAGACCAGCATGGAACTCGGCGGCAACGCCCCGTTCATCGTGTTCGACGACGCCGACCTCGACGCCGCGGTGATAGGCGCCATGGGCAGCAAGTTCCGCAACACCGGACAGACCTGCGTGTGCGCCAACCGGCTTCTGGTGCAGGACGGCGTGTACGACGCCTTCGCCGCCAAGCTGAAAGTCGCCGTCGAAGCCATGAAGGTCGGCAACGGCATGGAGCCTGGCGTCTCCCAAGGCCCGCTGATCAATGACGACGCGCTGGCCAAGGTGCAGGAGCACGTCGCCAACGCCCTGTCCCTGGGCGCCTCCGTCGTAACGGGCGGGAAACAGCATCGTCTGGGCGGCAACTTCTACGAGCCCACGGTTCTGGCCAACGTCCCGCACGACGCCCTGATCTTCCGCGAGGAAACCTTCGGCCCGGTCGCCCCCTTGTTCCGCTTCAAGACCGAGGAAGAAGCCATCCGCCTCGCCAACGACACCGAATTCGGCCTCGCCGCCTACTTCTACGCCCGCGACATCGGTCGCATTTTCCGTGTCGGCGAGGCCCTGGAATACGGCATCATCGGCATCAACGAAGGCATCATCTCCACCGCCGAGGCCCCCTTCGGCGGCATGAAATCCTCCGGCCTGGGCCGGGAAGGATCGAAATACGGCATCGAGGACTACCTGGAAATCAAGTACCTCGCCCTGGGCGGCATCGGCACTTAACCCCCCAAGCCGGCGCTCGTTTTCCCGCCCCCGAGCGCCGGCAGCCGTTCGCGCCGGACGGATCCGATTATTTCGCGTAGGACCCTAAACGCAAAAAACTGTCACCACGCCGCAAGTGCAGTCAGCGCCCCATACCTCCGTGAAATCAATCGTCCGCACCTTGTCTTAATCTGTGTTTGACAGCGGCGCATCAACACAGCACACCTAAAGCCATTCCCCCCGACAAACCCGCCTACAACGGAATCGCCAACAGCGTATCGAACCGCTGGCTGTCACACACCACGATCCGCTCGGCGTAACGCCAGGCCCCCGCCGCATCCCGCCGCACCTTGTCCAGGTAAACCCCTGCGGCAAAAATCATCATCTCCCCATCGCGCATGGTCCGCACCACCAGAAACGACGTCTCCACCGCGACCAACCCATCCGCCTCTCCAACGATCGACGGCATCCCCACGATATGCCGATACCGCTGCCGCTCATAAATATTCGCCTCCCGCAACGCCGCGATCCGGTCCTCCAGCATCGCCCGGGAATCCGCATAGATCAGCCCGGCCTCATACCCCTTCTCGTAATTATCCGCCGTGGTCACTTTGTACAGACACCGATCGAGGAAAAACCCGGGCCAATCCTCCAACCGTCCGGAATCGATCGCGGCCGAACACGCCCCGCTCAGCGCAACGATCTCCATCAGCATCGTCAAACCCCCATCCCGGCGCGCCACGCCTTCCAGAACCCCCGCACCGAAGCCTCCGTCGCTCGGGTCGCCGCGCTGTCAGCCGTTGCGCCCCCCATCTCGACAACCGACGCCTCCTGATCCGCCGCCGCGATCCCGCGCTGCACGAACCCGCCGACCGCACCATCTTCCATCGAAACAAACCCGGCCGGCCCAGCCAGGTTCCCCTGCTTCAGCCGCATCGCCCGCAACGCCGGCGTATCATCGGCGAACCCCAGATAGGTCCAGTGCAGATCCATGCTGTCCACACCCCGAGGCACGATCTGCCGCACCGCCAGCGCATTATGGATCTGCTGCAGAATGAAACCTGGAAACACCGACAGTATCTGCAGATTGATACTGTCGTTGAACTCCGAAACCGCCTCCATGAACGACGGATCCCGCAGCCGGAACCCCTGGTTATCGGCCCGCATCCCGGCATAGCTGTCATCCGGCCCCTTCGCCGCCGCCAGCGTCGTGCTGGCATGCGCGACACCGTTCTCGCCCACCATCACCCCGCCGCCCTGGCTCAGCCGCGTAATGCGGAACGTGGTGAAAAACGTGTGCAGCAAACTCGCATGATACGTGTCGCGCACGTTCTCCATATAGAGCTTCCAGTTGCACGGCATATGCTGCGTGAACCGGCCGATCACCTCCACCTTCTTGTGCAGCACGCGCTTCAGCCGGACCAGCACCTCCGGCCCGATCGTGCTCTCCAGGTCGGGTCCGTCCGCGGCCAGTGTGCCGAACACCAGCCCGCACAGCACCGTCGTCCGCAACTTCCGAGGACCGTGCGCCTCCATCCTGAAGTCATCCGGCATCCCGCCCTGCCCGTTGACCCCGCGCCGGAACGCGATCGACGTCAAATTGCCGCGCAAATCATACCGCCAGGCATGATAGACACACTGGAAGTCCTTCACTTTCCCGCCGTCATCCAGACAGATCAGCGACCCGCGATGGGCACATCGGTTCTCGAACGCGACGATCGCGCCATCCTCGGCCCTGGCCACCACCACCGGCATGGCCCCCATCGAGGTGGTGCGGAAATCACCGACCTCCGGCACATCGATCTCCAGGCACAGATAATGCCACGACGGACCCTCGAAGATCCGCCCCTGCTCGTCCCGCGCAACGTCGGGATCGCGATAAACCCAGTATGGCACCCGCGTCAGCCCCGCGGGCCACACACCACTCGGCGGTTCACGTACGGATTGGTCCACCTCATCCTCCCGCAAACGGCGTTTCCCTGCTGCCGGTCGTTGTGCGACACCTTACCGCTTCACCGGCCCCCGGCAACCGGCCCCCAGCAACTGGCCCCCAGCAACTGGCCCCCAGCAACCGGTCATGGAGCATCCCGATGTCCGACCTCGAAACCCTGCAATCCCTGAACCGAGACTACATCGACTCCGTGCAGAACGGCGACGTCCGCCGCTTCGACCAAATCCTCGCCACCGAGTTCTACTGTTCCAACCCCGACGGAACCCTCGTCGACCGCGCCGGTTTCCTCGAACAGACCGCCCGCCCCGTCACCATCAGCGGCCTGCAAGCCCAGGACGTGCTGATCCGCCGCTTCGGCGACACCGCCATCATCCATGGCCGCACCCGCTACACCACACCGGACGGACGCCAGGCAGCGGGCCGCTATACCGATGTCTGGGTCCGCCAGGGCGACACCTGGAAAGCCGTCTCCGCCCACGTCACGCGCGGCTAACCGACCTCGCCAATCCGCAAATCCCACGGCGCGATCCGCACAACGGCCAGCCTCCCGTCGCGAACCCAGGGATCCGCCGCAAGCCGCCCCGCGATCTCGTCGGCAGATCCCGCGCGCACGATTTGCAGCACGTCCGCCGAACCCTCCAGCGGCCCCGCGAGCAGCACGAACCCCTCGGCACGCAATCCATTCATGAAATCCGCGTGCGCCCGCCAGTCAGCCTGGCCTTCCAACGGCACCGACCCGTTCCACGCCGGCCCCCGAACCAACATCACGACGAACAGACGAGGCACCGCCATCTCCCTCAACCCGCCCGCCAACACTAAACACCACCCAACCGCCAGCCCGGACCAATCCCCCCTACCCCGCTCGGTCCACCACCGCCTCGGCCAGAAAACCCTCCAGCGCGCGGATATACGCCAGGTCACCGAACGCACGCTGCTTCCCGCGTGCCACCGCCTGCCGCACCTCGGCCCGCCAGACCGGATCGCGGCCCAGCCGCACCGCGATCGCCACATACGCATCCACCGACTCCGCGATCGTCGCCGCACAGCCAATGTGCCGCAGGATCGCCGCCGTATGCCGTCCACGCATGAACCGGCCCGCCAGCGTCACGATCGCCGGGTTCACCGCTAGGCAGTCCAGCGTCGATTTCCCCCCCGACCACTCGATCGTGTCCAGGATCACATCCGCCCGCCCCACCGCCTCGATGTAATCGCGCTGCGGCATCGGCGGCAGGATTACCACATGCCGCTCCGCATCCAGCCCGACCTCGGCAAACGCCGCCCACAACCGCTCCCGAAAAACCTCTGTCACCGCCTCACTCTTGGCAAAGCCGATGAACACAAACCGGCACGCCCCCAGTTCACGCGCGATACGGGGAAACACAGCGTCATACTGAGGCAGATACTTGTACAGCGCCTGCCCCGACCAGAACACCGGCCCATCCGCATGCGCCACCGCATCCGCCCCTGCATCCGGCGTGTAGTGCAGCCCCAAATTCGGCAATCGAACCAGCCGTTCAGTGTAGTAAGCGCCCCCTTCCGGCGGCTCCATCAAGTCGCTCGACAGGAAATAATCCATGGTCGGCATCCCCGTCGTCTCCGGCTGCCCCCACGCCACACACTGCACCGGCGCCAGCCGCATCGCCGCCAGCCGCCCGGCAACCGGGTCCATCCCAACCTCCGGATACAGCAGCACATGCGGCGAGGCATCCAGAACCGCCGCCCGCCACGCCGCCCCCGAACCCAACCCCTGCACGAACCGATCGCACAACGCAGCCGCCCGAGCCGTCCGGTCATCCGACACCAGGCCGGTATGAAACCCGATCAGTTCGAACCGCCCACGGTCGATCTGCGTCAGCCACCCCTCCAGAAACAATTTCCACAGGGTGTGATCACAGAAAAACCCACTGACGATACCCAGCCGGATGCGCTCCCCATCCGCCGGCGCAGCCGCCAGACGCGCCGGCGCCCCCGCCAGTGCAGCGCAGACAAACCGCCCATACAGCGCCTGCAACGCTAGATCATCCTGCCCCTGGTAGGGCAAAAAGAACGGCTGAGACCGCCCGATGGCATCCGCCACCAACCGCCCATCCCCGGCCACCAGACGCGCAAGTGCCGCGCCATAACGCTGCCGGCGCACCGCGATCTCCGCCTCCGACCGGTAGACGATCGGCAACTCCGCCATGCACACCGCCAATCGGGCACTGCCAAACCCCGGATCGGCCGCGACCGCCGCCGCATGACAGGCGACCGCCTCATCCGGCCGCCCGTGCTCCGACAACAGGCACCCCAGATTGTAATGCGCATCCGCCAACCCCGGCTCGATCGCCACCGCGGTCCGGAAACACGTCTCCGCCTCCGCCCGAACCAACGCCTGCGACACGACCCCCAGATTGTTCCACATCCCGGCCCGCATCGGCGCCAAGGTCAGCGCCTCGGCCAAACGAGGCTCCGCGTCCGCCCAACGCCCCTGAGTCATCAGCCACCGGCCATAATTCCCCAGCGCATCGACAAAATCCGGCTTCAGCGCGATGGCGGCGCGATAGCCCATGTCGGTCTCCACCACCGCACCCGTATCGGCCAGGGCATTCGCCAGATTGTACCAGATATCCGCCACCGCAGGCGCATGTTCGGCCGCCTGGCGGTAATGCGCCACCGCCTCCCCATGCAGCCCCAGATCGCGCAATGTCGTCGCCAGGTTGCTGTGGATTTCCGCCGACTGCGGACGCAATGCCACCGCCGCGCGATAGGCCCCCACCGCGTCCTCCAGCCGGTCCAGCCGGCGATAGGCGCTGCCCAGGCTGTTGTAATGCACCGCTCGCCCCGGCTCGATCGCCATCGCCCGCCGGATCAGCGCGATCCCGGCCACCGGGTCGGCCTGTTCGGCTGTGATCAACCCCAGCAGATGCAGGCTGTCCGCATGATCCGGCACCTGAGCCAGAATACGCCGGTACTCCGCCGCCGCCTCACCGCACCGCCCCGCCTCATGCAGCGCCATCGCCTCGGCGAACGCCACGTCGTTCATGCCGGGCACCCGTCCCGCGGCAGCAACCGCCTGGCCGCCGCCAGCGCATCGCCCACTGCCCGCCGGCGATAATCCCACACCGGATCGGGCGGCAAGGGAATCATCGCCATCGTCGCGTTCGCCTCGAACAACAGCAGCGACCCGTCCGCCGCCAGCGCGAAATCGATCCCGCCATAGTCCAGCCCCAGCGCCGCCTGGATGTCTCCCAACGCCGCCATCGCGGCGGGCCCCAGCACCCCAGGCATATCCTCCAGGAACCGAAATTCCTCCGCCCGCAATGCCGCATCGCCAGCCATCGCCGCGGTGAAATAATGCACCTTCCAGTCCGCTGAGACCGCCAGATGCAGCGGATACGCCACCCCGCCGATGAACATCACCCGGTATTTCCGCGCCATCCCGTCCGACCCGCGCGCATCCAGATATTCGATCGCCAACGGTTCGCCGCGCGGCAGCGACGCCACCGCCGCATTCAGCGCATCCGCCGTCTCGACCCGGACAAAATGCTGCCCGGTATGATAGCCCGGCGCCCGCAACAGCAACGGAAACCGCCAGTCCCCTGCCTGCGACAGCTTCGCTATCCGAGGTGCCACAACCCCCGGAATCCCGCCAAGCCGCCCCGCATTGTCCGTCCGCCCGGTAACCCGCACCCGCGCTGGATCATTGATCAGCGGCTTGGTGTCGCGCGCAACGATCCGTTCGGCATTCGCCAGCGCGACGCCGCACAGATCCGCGTCACCGATCGCATTCAGGATCATCGCATGCGGCGGCAGCGCGTCGTCGGAATCGAAAAAATCCGCATACACCGCCGTCACCGCGAACACCCGGTCATCGATCCAGTGCTGGGTTGGAATATTCCCGCCCACCGCGGCCACCAGCATCACCAGCGGAATGCCCGTCCCGGTCCCGCGATAACGCCGCCGCACCATCGCATGACCAGCGAACCCCTTCCGCCAATGCACATCGGCATTCTCGCCCATCTCGGTCAAAACCCGAGCCAGCCCCTGATGCGCCTCGACCAGATCGGGATCGACCGCCAGCGCCGCCTGATACTGATCCCGAGCCGCGTCGAACTCGCCCGCCTCGTTCAGCAGATAGGCATAACCGACATGCGCCACCTTGTTGCCGGGATGGCACCGCACCGCCTGGCCATACGCCTCGCGCGCCGCCCCCACGAAACCGCTGGCATGCGCCAGTGCACCCAACTCCGTCAGCGCGCCGCAATGCAGCGGATCGGCCTGCAGCACCTCCAGATACGCCAGCTTCGCCGCCTCATCCTCGCCCCGGCCCAGCAGCGCCCGAGCCCGCCGCAGCGCCCCATCGGCCAGCCCTAACATTTCGGTACAAGCCGCTTCTGGAAGAACAGCCTGGCATGGCCGGGCGGGCAGTCCTCCAGCACGCCGAACCGGGAAAACCCCATCTTTTCGTAGAACGATCCAGCCTGGAAACTGAACGTATCGACATGCATGCCCAGGCAACCACGCACCTGCGCCTCGGTTTCCGCCAACGCCATCAGCGCCGACCCGACCCCCTGGCCGCGCATCGACTCCGGCACCAGCAGCATCTCCACATGCATCCAGCCGAACAGGCTGATCGCCCATAGCCCGCCGGTCACCACTCCGTCGTCGTCGCGGATCGGGATCACCAGCAACCGCGGTTTCGCCGGCCCGATCTTGTCCCGGGAATCGGCATCCAGCGCATGGAAAATAGCCTCGAACGTACCCTGCTCAGCGCTTTCGGAAGGCGCGAACAGCATCAGACAACTGTGTTGAGCAGACTCGTCCCGCCCGCGGCATCCGTGCCGGTCTGCGTCAGGTCGGAGGCCGCCCCGCCGCCGCCATGGTGATGATGATGGTGAACCTGTCCCGGCTGCTGGGTCGCATCGGCCGAGGCCGTCGAACTGGCCAGCGTCGCGGTCTGCGCCGCCGCCTGGGACGGCGTGCTGGTTTGCGCCGTATTTTGCGACTGCTGCAGATAGGCCGACGACGACACGCCAGATACGCCTGCGATACTCATGTTGAACTCCTGTCCGGCTTCGAGCATCCCCACGCTACCGGTCAAGTCTTAACCAATCCTTAAGCGCCAGTGACGAACTGTATCGCCCACCGTAACGGCATTGCTGAACGCCGGCACCCAGGCCTAACGTTCCGCGGCCACGCCTCCACGGAGCAAACCGACGATGCGCCTCAGCCTCACCGTCCTGCTCACCATCGTGCTGTCCGCCGGCACCGCCCTGGCGGCCCGCGTCCCGGCGCCCGACCCGTCACAAGGCGACGGCGGCGTCTCGCCCTTCTACACCTGGACCGGCGACATCCCCGGCACGCCCGGACGCCTCCTGCGCAGCGAACCGCTCGATCCCGCCGACGGCCTGGCCGCTGCCGGCCAGCAGTTCCGCATCCTCTACACCTCGACCGACGGGATCGGCGGCGAGACCCCGGTGGCCGTCTCCGGCGCCTATTTCGTGCCCAGAGGCACCCCACCCGCCGGCGGCTGGCCCCTGGTCGCCTGGGCGCACGGCACCACCGGCATCGCCGACACCTGCGCCCCTTCCTGGACACCCCGCTCGAAGCGCGACGCCAGCTATCTCAATACCTGGCTGGAGCAAGGCTACGCCATCGTCGCCACCGACTACCAAGGCCTCGGCACCCCCGGCCCGCATCCCTATCTCGCGGTGCGGCCCGAGGCCTACAGCGTGCTCGACAGCGTCCGCGCCGTGCTGAAAGGCTTTCCCAGCATCGCCAACAAGATCGTCGTCATCGGCCAGTCCCAGGGCGGTCAGGCGGCGTTCGCCACCGCCGGCCTCGCCGCCCGCTACGCGCCCGAACTCAACATCCGTGGCACCGTGGCCACCGGCGTGCCGTTCACCGGCGGACCACGCCCCGCGCCGGCATCGCCCGATTCAGTCGATCCGACCGCCGCCTACACCCTCTACATCGCCGTCAGGATGCAGCAGGCCTATCCGTCACTCCAGCCGAACCAATTGGTCTCGGCGCGCGCCCTGCCGCTGTTGGAACAGGCCCGCACCACCTGTGTCGGCGCTCTTTTCCGTGCCGTGCAGGCCGCCGGCCTCAACCGCGAAACCACGATCGGGATCGGCTTCAACACGGCCATCAAGACCGTTCTGCTGACCATGGAATACGCCACCCTTAAACTGCCGCAACCACTGTTCGTAGGCACCGGCGCCTACGATCACGACGTGCCGCCGGCGAGGCAACTCGCGCTCGTGCGCAACGCCTGCGCCGAGGGGTCAGTCGTCGAGGCACACCTGTACGCCGGCCTCAACCACGGCGAGACGCTCAATGCATCGCAAAAGGACTCCGTCCCGTTCGTGCGGAAAATACTGGCCGGGGAACCGATCACATCCATCTGCGAGCCGGTGGCGCAATAAACCTACACGGCCACCGTCAACGCATCGTACTCGTACAGCCAGTCATAACGCTGGCTGACCTTCTCCGGCTGAAACTCCCGCTCGACATAGGCCGCCGCCCCCTCCGCACTGCCCAACGCCGGATTATGAAAACGCTTGGTATTGTCCGACGACCCGCGCACGATCGCCGCCGTCCGCTCCAGCCGAGCCGCCTCATACCGCCGCAGCGCCGCCGCCGGGCCGTCGCCCCCATCCAGACAACGCGCGATCACCATCGCATCCTCCAGCGCCATGTTGGCCCCCTGCGCCAGGAACGGCAGCGTCGGATGCGCCGCGTCGCCCATCACGCAAACCCGCCCCTGCGCGTAATGATCCAGCGGTTCCCGCCCCAGCAGAGCCCATTTGTAAGGCGTATCGATATTGCGGATGATGGTCTTCACGTCCTCATGCCAGTTGGCCAGGTCGCGCAGACACTCCTCGCGGCTGCCCGGCTCGTTCCACGACTCCACCCGCCAGTCGTCGCGTTCCACCACCCCGACAAAATTCAGCAGTTCGCCCCGCCGCAGCGGATAGGTGACGACATGCCCGCCGACCCCCATCCAGTTGGCGCCCACCAGCCGGCGCTGATGCGGCGGCAGGCGCTCCATCGGCACCAGCCCGCGCCACGCCATGATTCCGGTGAACTGCGCCGCCCCCGGCCCGAACATCTGCTGGCGAACCCGGGAATGCACGCCATCCGCGCCGATCAGCAGATCGCCGGTGACCGCCTCGCCGCTGGCCAGATGCAAAGTCACCGCATCCTCTGTCCGCACAAACCCCACGCAGCCATCCCCCGCTCGGATCGCCCCGGGACTGGCCGCCCGCACCGCATCCAGCAGAACCTTATGAAAATCGCCCCGATGCACCATCCAGTACGGCGCGCCGAACCGCTCGACCGAGCTCTCACCCAGATCGAATGTCGGCCAGCACTGCCCGGTGCTGCCCAGCCGGATTTCCTTGCTGGTGGCGGCACACACCACCTGCTGCATCGCCGCCTCCAGCCCCAGCGCGATCAGGATGCGGGTCCCGTTGGCGCCGAGTTGCACCCCGGCCCCCACCTCCCGCAATTCACTGGCCTGCTCGAACACCCGCACCCGGTGCCCGCGCTGGATCAGCGCCAACGCGGCGGTCAGCCCGCCCAGGCCAGCCCCGGCGATCAGAATATCAGCCATTGGTTTCCCCCCGCTTCCCTGCCGTTCAAGCATCGCCGCCACTCGACGCCAAGCACCCGACCGCGGCCAGTACCGAGCCGACAAGATCATCCACCGGTGCGAGCGAATCCAACCGCAGCACCGGCGCCGGCTGATCGGCCAGCCACGCCTCATGCGTTACCAGGCCGCGCTGCGACGACCCCGCCGTGTCGTACGCCTCCGTCCAGGCAAAGAACGACGCGCTGATCGCCGCCATGTCGCCACCCGGCAGAATGCGCGCGCCGAACCGCGCCGCCTCCCGCCGCCGCAACCGAACCATGCGCACCGCCGGATCGAGCCGCAGGAACACCACCAGGTCGTAATGCGGCTCCAGCGGCGCCGCCCACTTGGTCGCCGCGCCGGAGAACACCCAATGCCCGCCGGCGGGAAGCGTCCGCAGCAGCAGCGCCTGCCGGTCCTCCGCCCGCCGCGGCGTGGTGTAGGGCGGATCAGTCGGCACCCAGTAAAGACTGTCGGCGTCCGTATGCGACACACCAAGCCGCCGGGCGAGGGCGGCGCCAAGTGTCGATGTGCCGGAGCCCGAGGCTCCCAGGATGTGAACCCGAGGCATAGGACGCGAAGTAGCGCGCTTTCGGAGACGCGCAAAGCCGCAACACTTGCCCAAGATGCATTCCACCGGTCTGATCCCACCAGCAACCAACGGGAGGACACCATGGAATTCGAGCAGATCGCCTATGAGGTCAAAGGCACCACCGCCATCGTCACCCTGAACCGGCCGGAACGGCGCAACGCCCTCAGCGGCAGGCTGCTGCGCGAACTGAACGCCGCACTGAAGGAGGCCGACGAATACAACCCGGTCCATTGTGTCGTGCTGCGCGGCGCCGGTCCGCATTTCTGCGCCGGCGCCGACCTGAACGAATTCGCCTCCGGCCGAGGTTCCGACTACCGCGGCCGCGCCGAAATCGACGACGACGTCTGGCGGCTGGAGCAAGGCCAGAAGCTGCGCGTCGAGCTGTTCGACATGCACAAGCCGGTGATCGCCCAGGTGCACGGCACCTGCATCGGCATCGGCACCGAACTCGCCTGGTTCTGCGACATGATCATCGTCGCCGACGACGCCCGCATCGGCTTCCCGCCGGTTCGCGACCTGGGCACGCCGCCCGGCAGCATGTGGCTGTATCACTGTGGCCCGCAATGGGCGAAACGCCTGCTGCTGACAGGCGATTCCCTGACCGGCAAAGACGCCGCCGAGATCGGCCTGGCGCTGAAATCCTACCCCGCCGCCGAACTGGAAACCGAGGTCATGCGCCTCGCCGACCGCATGGGCCTGGTGGACCCGCATCTGCTGTCCGCCAACAAGCGCCTGGTCAATCTGGGCCTGGAACTGATGGGCGCCCGCACCCTGCAACGCATCGGCGCCGAGATCGACGCCCGCGGCCACCTCGCGCCCAAGGCGATGGCCTTCAAGGCGACGATGCGCGAGCACGGCGTCAAGCACGCCTTCCAGAAACGCGATTCAGCGTTCGGCAGCGGCTTCGCCGCCATCCGCGGACGCGATCCGGATTGATCCGCTTCGCCGGGCAACCGAACCTCGAATAGCGAGGTTCGGTCATCCGCCGCCGCCGGTCAGGCCCGCAGCAGCAACGTGTTCGTCACGCCCATATCCACCGCATAGGGCAGCAACCCATTGACGTGCAGCTCAACGTCCGCACCCTCGCCGAACAGGGCAAGCAGGTTCGCCGGCAGCACCGCCTCGCCGTTCGTCCAACGGTGGCAATTGTCCGCTTCCGGTCCATGAAAGCCGGTGATGAGGCATTCGTTATCCCAGCCGATCTCCATCCTGAGTCCGGGACGCGCCAGGACGATGCGCCGCAATGCAACACCCAACCGGCGCTGATCCTGGTCGGTGCCGAGCATCGAGGGGATCGAACTTCGCGACATGACGCGCAGATCAGTCGTTGGGGCGCCCAGGCGAAAACGCCAGACCCGCCGATCCGTCGTATCGGCATCCAGACGTTTCCCATCAGCCATCAGATGCAGATCGGGATCATCGACCAGGATCGGGTCGGGCTGTTCCGAACGCTCATTCAATTCCCGCCAGATACGCTTGACGGTCGGGTGCGTGTGCAGCACGGGGGCATAAGGCGGCACCGGCGGCTTCGCGGTTCGGGTCCCCGCGTTGTGGAACAGCGGGCTGTTGTTGTCTTCCCGGTATGACTCCGCGGCCGCGCCTTCAGCAATGATCACATCGTGGTCGTCAAGTTCGAGATGGTAATATTCGACCACTTGAGCACTTTCGACCCAGGCGATCGTCCGATGATTGATCAATTCCTCCACCGGGATCAGAACACCATCGAGATAAAGACTATGGCCCCGGGTGATGTAGAGATCGCGATGCGGCACCCCGTCCGCCAGCGCACCACGGCGGACCACCACCGGGGTCGCGCGATCACGATTCGCCGGTGTCACCAACGTGCGGCCAAAACCGATCCAGCGCAGCGGACGGTGTTGACCCGAAAGCGTGGTGACCAGATCGCCGGGCTGCAACGTCTGCACCGGCTTTTCGCCTGTCGGGGTCAGGATGTTTGTGCCACGCAGGTAGCAGACCAGTTCGATGGTGACCAAACCGTCGCCGCTGTTTTCGCCGGCGACAAGCACTTGGCTCGTCCCGGAATCGAACGAACCGCCGCCACCGCCGCCGCCATAAGTACCGCCACCGCCACCGCCGCCCCATCCGCCGCCGCCGCCACCGCCGAAAGCGCCGCCGCCGCCGCCGCCGCCGTAGCCACCGCCACCGCCGCTGCCATAGCCTGGGCCGCCGGCGTAACCGCTGCCAATGCCGCCACCATTGGTACCCGTGGCACCAAATCCGCCACCCTGACCGCCGGAATAGCCGCCACCGCCGCCGCCGTAGAACCCGCCATAATGACCACCGCTGCCGTTGACACCCTGGATTCCACCCGAATTCCCAGAGCCGTGACCGCCGGAAGTGCCGGCCAGGCCACTCCCTCCATTGAGGTTAGGGCCGCCCAGGTTGTTTGCTGATCCACCGCCGCCACCACCGGCAATCAGCAGGCGGGTCGCATCTCTCTCAGGGGTCAGCACTTCGATAAAGGTGCCACCGCCGCCGCCGCCACC
>DATAZJ010000007.1:0-2022 GCA_036272115.1 Rhodopila sp.
TCCAGCGCCCCGATCTTGCGGGACCGCACCAGATCAGCCAGTTGCGTGGCCGAAAGAAAGCTCGGGTCCATCCTTCACCATCCTGCTATGCGGCCAGCAGGCTGGCATCGCACGCCGCAAGCCGCAACTGCCCACCGCCACAATGTGGCTAGCTCGTGAAATGTCCGGGTTTGGTAGCTCGTGAAGTGTCCGGTCCAGTTGATGGCCTTACCATGGGGCTCCAGCGATGGATCGGGCACGCATTCACGAGGGAATACGTCGGATGCGTTTTGAGGACGTGTTGGGCCGTTCGGAACGGTCGGAGCTGAGCCAGATGGAAGCGGCGGAACTGCTGGGCATCAGCGAGCGGACCTTCCGCCGCTGGCGTGATCGCCACCGAGAGGCCGGGGCTGAAGGCCTTGCCGACCGCCGCCTCGGCGTATCGTTGCGGCGCGCCTCGGTGACGGAGATCGAGCGGATGCTGGGCCTGTACCGGGAGCTCTACCGCGGCTTCACGGTGAAGCATTTCCACGAACGGTTGCTCAAGCGGCATAACTATGTGCTGGGCTACACGGTGACCAAGCTGCACCTCCAGCGCGAGGGCCTTGTGCCGCGGGCGAAGACCCGTTCGGCGCACCGCAAGAAGCGGCCGCGCCGGCCGCTGGTTGGGATGCTGCTGCATCAGGACGCCTCGACACACGCCTGGTTGCCGGGCGACGCACGCGCCTACGACCTGGTGGTGACGATGGAGGACGCCACCAGCGCGATCTACTCGGCCTTTCTGGTCGAGCAGGAGGGCACGGCGTCGAGTTTCCGGGGGCTGCGCGAGGTGGTGGCGCGGCATGGCCTGTTCTGCTCGCTCTACACCGACCGTGGCAGCCATTACTTCCTGACGCCGGCGGCTGGCGGCAAGGTGTCGAAGACGGCACTGACGCAGGTCGGGCGTGCCTTGAGCCAGCTTGGCATCGAGCATATCGCGGCCTATTCGCCGCAGGCCCGCGGCCGCTCGGAGCGGGTGTTCCAGACGCTGCAGGACCGGCTGCCGAAGGAGTTCAAGCTGGCTGGGATCGACACGGTCGGGGCCGCCAACGCGTGGCTGCGCGAGACGTTCATCGCCGAGCACAACGGACGGTTCGCGGTTGCCGCGGAACAGGAAGGTTCGGCGTTTGTCGCCGACGCTGCCGGTGCGTGGCGGGAGATCCTGTGCATCCAGGAGGATCGGATCGTGGGCAACGATAATACCGTGAAGTGGGGCCGTCTGAGCCTGCAACTGCCGCCGAGCCGGCTGCGGCCGCACTTCGTCAGGACGACGGTACGGGTGCATGCCTATCCCGATGGCCGGTTCGCCGTCCTTTGGGGACCTCACAGGCTCGCCGATTACGACGCCAAAGGCTGCCTTGTCGAACCCATCAAAGTCGCCGCATGACACGCTTCCAGGGCGGCGGGTCTGGTCTGGGGCATGCCCCAGACCAGAACAAGAACGAAGCGGACAGATCACGAGCTACATAAACCGGACAAGTTTACGAGCTAGCGACATCGACGTGCATGGGGGTGCTTCAAGGTGATGGCTACGCGCTCGCCAGCGAACTCTGGCCCAGTAGTGCTGACGGATTTTGGCTCATCTCCGATCCCTCAACCTACGGTCGCCCGACTGGATCGGGGGACCTGGCGTGGACTGGAGAGCCAAAATGGATTTGTTCGGGCAGCTTCGTCGGGAGCATGAGTTTGGGATCGGCATGATCGCGGGTGTCGCCGCGAAGTTCAGCGTTCATCGGCGCCTGGCGCGCCAGGCGATGGGCCATGCACTGCCGCCGAAGCACCGCTACCCGGAGCGCAGCAAGCCGAAGCTCGGCCTGATTGCGGCGTTCATTGACAAGGTGCTGGATGAAGACCGTCTGGCGCCCCGCAAGCAGCGCCACACCGCCCGGCGGCTTTATCGCCGCATCCTACTCAGGCCCACCGCCAAGGCGCGGCCACTCATTGCGTGCATCCACGATATCATCAGAACGATCCAGAATGAGGCGTGATCTCGGCGACGAGCGG
>DATAZJ010000008.1:0-3413 GCA_036272115.1 Rhodopila sp.
ACCAGGACGGTTTTGCCGTTCGGGGTGGCGCCGTCCCATCGTGGGCCGGGAAGGTCGGGAAAATCGACCCGATACCGCGCATGATGCCTGCGCCATTCATATTCGGCGAAGCCGCGCGGCAGGTCGCCGCCCAGCAGCACCGCGATCGCCAGATTCCAGTGCGCCTGGGCGAAATCCGGACGGAGGCGGATCGCTGTCTCGCAGGCCTCGATCGCCTCGGGAAGCTGGCCGAGCAGGGTCAGGATATGGGCCAGGCTGGCGTGTGCCTCCGGTAGATTCGGGTCCAGCCGGATGGCGGTTCGGCAGAGCGTCTCGGCCGATGCCAGATCGTCCAGATCGGCCGATGCATTCCCCATGTTCAACCACGATGCCGCATGATCCGGTCGCAACGACACCGCTCGGGCGAACGCGGCACAGGCCTTGGCGTGCTGGCCGAGGGCATTCAGCGCGGTGCCTCGGGCGAAGTGCAGTTCGCCGTCATCCGGCATTCCCGCCAACGCCGCGTTGGCCTGGAGCAACACCTGTTCGTAGTGTTCCGCCGCCAGCAACGCACGTACCAGGTTCCGCCGCATGCCCCGATGCGTCGGCTGCCAGCGCAGCGCTCGGGTCAGCAGCGATGCGGCTTCCTCCGCGTCACCGTTCCGCAATGCCAGCAATCCCCGCATATACAGCGCGCGTTCGTCGTCGGCCTCGCCGGGCGCGGCGCGCGGTTGGGCCAGCTTGTGGTCCACAAGGGTGTGCATGCGGCGATCCTGCCGCCACAATGGTTAACGATCGCTGAAGAACAGGAGAATATCGTATGGCAACCGGATTGGATGGGGTCGTCGCGGCGGAAACCATCCTCAGTCACACCGACCGGACCAATGGCATGGTCTGGGTGCGCGGCCATGATCTGCCGACGCTGGTGGCGGATCATGGCTTCGAGGGCACCGTCGCGCTGCTGTGGGACGGGTTCGCCGGCGAGGGCTTGACCCGCACCGGCGTTGCCGATGCGTTGGGTCAGGTCCGGCGGGCGGCGTATGAAGATTTGCCGCGTTGGCTGCCACAAACCGCCGGCCGTCCGTTGTTCGAGGGGGTGCGCATCGCACTCGCTGCCCAGCCGGACAGCGCGGACGCCACCGCCCTGGTCGGCGGCTTGACCGTCGCGGTTCCCGCACTGGTGCGACAGGCCTCCGGGCTGGCACCGGTCGCGCCCGATCCCGGGCTTTCGACCGCCGGCGATTTGTTGCGCATGCTGCGCGGCGCGGCGCCCGATGCCGCCAATGTCGCCGCGCTGGATACGTATTTCACCGTCATGGCGGAGAGCGGGCTGAGTGCTTCGTCGTTCACCGCGCGGGTTGTCGCGTCGACACGGGCGTCACTGGCGGCGTCGGTGCTGGCGGCGTGGTGCGCGTTCACCGGGGCGCTGCATGGCGGTGCGCCGGGTCCGACGCTGGATATGCTGGATGCCGCCGAGGGCCAGACGGACCTGGAGGCATGGCTGGAGTCTCGGTTGCGGTCCGGCGAGCGGCTGATGGGGTTCGGCCATCGGGTGTTCCACGGCAACGATCCGCGCGCCGAGGCGATGCGGCGGTCGATGCAGGCGATGGGACCGCATGCCGGCCGGCTGGCGTTCGCCGAACGGCTGGAGAAAGCGGTTGCGGTTGCCATCGAGCGGGTGAAGCCAGGCCGGACATTGCCGCCGAATGTGGAGATCATGGCCGCGCTGCTGCTGGACGCGGTCGGGATTCCGCGCGACGCCTTCACCCTGGTGTTTGCCGTCGGGCGCGGCGCCGGGTGGCTGGCGCATGCGATGGAGCAACAGAAGACGGGGCGCATGATCCGTCCGGTCTCGGCCTATGTGGGGGTGCCGATCGGGTGATGCATCCGTCAAGCCGGCCGGCGGGTCGCCATCTGGAGACCGGCCGGCGTCGGCATGACGGGGTAGATCGGCCTTCGGCGGAATGACGGGCGGGGGCGGCCTTCGGCGGCGAGGCGGCGTAGAGGCCGTCAGATCGGCAGGCGTGTTGCGTCGACGGTGACGCTGTGATCCAGCGGGCCGTGGCCGTGGCCGAAGCCAGGGGCGGCGGCGATCGCGGCGCGAACGTAGGCGCGCGCTCGTATCACCGCATCGCGGAGGGACAGGCCCTGCGCCAGTCCTGCCGCGACCGCGGAGGCGGTTGTGCAGCCGGTCCCGTGGGTGTGCCGGGTCTCGATGCGCGGTGCCGAGAACGCCTCGATGCCGTTGGTGGTAGCCAGCAGATCGGTGACCGTGGCGGATTCCAGGTGGCCGCCTTTCAGCAGCACGGCCGGCACGCCCATCGCCAGCAGCGCCGTGGCGGCGACACGCATGTCTGCCTCGGTGCGGATTGTCAGGCCGGTCAGGGCCTCGGCTTCCGGCAGGTTGGGGGTGATCACCGCGGCGCGCGGCAGCAAGCGGCGGCGCAGGGTGTCCACCGCCTGCGCGGCCAGCAGGGCCTGTCCGCCTTTGGCTACCATCACCGGGTCCAGCACCACCGGCACATCGGCCGCGCAAGCGGCCAGGGCGTCGGCGACGGTGTCGATCGTCGCGCTGTCGCCCAGCATGCCGATCTTGACGGCGTCGGCGCCGATGTCGGCCATGACGACGTCGATCTGCTGGCGGATGAACGCCGGCGGCACCGGCATCACGCCATGCACGCCCAGCGTGTTCTGCGCGGTCAGCGCGGTGATCGCCGTCGCGGCGAAGGCGCCCAGGGCGGTGATCGTCTTGATGTCGGCCTGGATGCCCGCCCCGCCGCCGGAATCCGATCCGGCGATCACCAGCACCCTGCCCCGCATCACAGCACGGCTTCGCGGACGCGGGCGACCTCGGCGATCAGTTCGCAGAGCGAGTCCACCACTTCGGCCACCAGGGCGCTGTCCTCACCCTCGGCCATCACCCGGACCAGCGGTTCGGTGCCGCTTTCGCGGATCAGCACACGGCCGGTACCGTTGAGGCGTGCCTCGGCGCCGCGGATCGCGGCTTGCACACGTTCCTCCCGCAACGGCGAGACGCCGGCGAACCGCACATTCTTGAGCCGTTGCGGCAGGGGGCGGAAGACCTGCAGCACCTCGGACGCGGGCCGGTTCTGCTGCACCAGGACACCGAGCACCTGAAGTGCGGCCAGCAGTCCGTCGCCGGTGGTGGCGAAATCGGACAGGATCAGGTGGCCGGACTGCTCGCCGCCGACATTGATCCCCGCGGCGCGCATGTGCTCCGCGACATAGCGATCGCCGACATTGGTGCGGTGCAGGCGGAGGCCCAGGCCGGTGACATGACGCTCCAACCCCAGGTTGGACATGACGGTGGCGACGATGCCGCCGCCCAGCAGCGTGCCCGCCCGGTGCCAGGAATGGGCGATCAAGGCGAGGATCTGGTCGCCGTCCACGACCTCACCGTTTTCATCGGCGAT
>DATAZJ010000009.1:0-8981 GCA_036272115.1 Rhodopila sp.
TTCGGGGGTGACCGCAATCCAGGGTGTGAACAACGCCAACGCCATCCGTCTGATGTTCGATGAAGCCAACAGTAAAGGCGGGATCAACGGGCGGAAGATCCGCTATATCGTCGAGGACAGCCAGTATCAGGTTCCGCGTGCAGTGCAGGCGATGAACAAGCTGCTGAACAGCGACAAGGTGTTCATGACGCTACAGGACGGCGGGACGCCGATGAACAACGCCACGTGGCCGATGGCGCTGGAAAAGAACACGCCGAAGCTGCTGCCGCTGACCGCGGCTCGGTCGATGTACGAACCGTTCAACAAGCTGAAGTTCAGTCAGACATCGTCTTACGTCGACCAGATGCGCGCGGGGGTGAAGTATTTCATCGAGGATCGCGGCAAGAAGACTGTCTGCATCATGTATCAGGACACCGACTTCGGAAAAGACGTGCTGGCCGGCGTGACCTTGCAGACCGAGGCCGAACACCTGAAGGTCGTCGCGATGACGGCGCACAAGCCGACCGACACCGATTTTTCCGCGGCCGTCGCCAAACTGCACGAAGCCAATTGTGATCTTATCGCGCTCGGAACGATCGTCCGGGACACCATGATCATCATCTCGACGGTGAAAAAAGCGGGCTGGAATGTCGATCTGCTGGGTCAGGCGGCGTCGTACGATACGGCGATCGCGACCGCGCCCGGTGGCATCGGAGAGGGTTTCTACTCGATGACGCCGACGCTGTATGCCTATCCGGACGATCCGCGGCCGGAAGTTCACGATCTGATGGGCCGGTACAAGGCGCGGTATGGTTTCGAATTGAACTATATCGGCCAGACCGGGGTTACGTGCGCTCAGATCGCGCTGGAGGCGCTGAAACGGGCGGGCCGGAACCTGACGGTCGACAGTCTGGTGACGGCGATGGAGAGCCTGCACGAATTCACCGACATGTACGGGAACACCTATTCCTTCGGTCCGAAGCAGCATCACGGATCGACCAAGGCGTTCCTGGCGGTGATCAAGAATAACCGTTGGGTGCCGGTGGTGCAGCAGCCATTGGCGTATTAAGGGCTGGCCGCCTGATGGTTTGTCAGGCGGCGGCTTTTCTCTGCCTCGGCCACCGTGCGGCGACCTGGGGCAGCACGTCCTCCACCAGCCGTTTGGTCTGGGCGAACATGTCCGCATCGCCGTCGGCGATCGGGCGCAGGATGAATTTGGATGCGCCGGCCTCGATGTAATCGCTGAGGCGGCGCAGGATCACCTCGGCGTCGCCCATCGCGAACAAATCGCTCGGATCGCGGCCGGTACGGGCTTTGTACTGCTCCATCACTTTCGCCACGCCCGGATCGTCGGGACCGCCGAAGCGGAAGGCGAAGGCGGCGCCGTAATGGTCTTCGTCGATGGTGCGGCCGGTCTCCAGCAGCGCGCTTTTGATGCCGGCGATGACCTCACCGACGAATTGCGGCGTTTCGGCCCCGGCTTGCCAGCCGGTACCAACCCGAGCGGTGCGCTTGATGGCAGCGTCGGAGGAGCCGCCGATCCACATGGGAAGATCGGGCTGTACCGGGACGGGCGCGATCGAGGCTTTGGTCAGTTTGAAGTGCCGGCCGTCGAAATCCAGCGCTTCGCCGGACCACAGGCGGCTGATGATCTCCAGCGCCTCATCGGTCTTGCGGCCGCGCGTGGTGGTGTCGACGTGCATCGCGGTCCATTCGGCGCCGCGCGGACTGCCGATGCCGAAGCCGGGCAGCAGACGGCCGCCGGACAGCACGTCGATCGTGGCACATTGTTTCGCGAGCAGTACCGGCTCCCGCAACGCCACCGACACGACATTGACGCCGAACTTGATCCGCCTGGTGCGTCCGGCGATGGCGGCGAGCGTCGTCATGCACTCCAGGATCGGCGTGCGGCTGACGATGCGGTCGGTTTGCCAGATCGAGTCCAGCCCGCCTTGCTCGCACAGATCGACCCAGCGCCAGAATCCGTCGGCGGTCTGGAACGGATATTCCATGATCCCGACGCCCACCGCGATATTGCGCGCCATCCTCGATCTCCTTGAACCCTGTCGCTTGATGGTCCCGCGATTTGCGGCATGACGCAATCCGCGCCTGGTTTCCCATCGTGGCGAACCCGCGCTAGGTTCCTGCGCATCGAGCGAAAGGGCAGGAAACCACTATGCAACACGGCACTTATGAGCACATCGCCGTCGATACCGCGGGCAATGTCGCGACCATCGAGGTGCGGCGCGGTCCGAACAATTTCATCGACACCGACATGGTGGCCGAAATCGCCGATGCGCTGGAGGTATATGACCGCACGCCGGAGGTTCGTGCGATCGTGCTGTGTGCCGAGGGCAAGCATTTCTGCGCAGGCGCGGATTTCGGCGGCCGCGGCCCCGATGGCGTCGCGCGCACGGCCAAGCGCGGCCGGCACCTCTACAAGGAGGCGCAGCGGCTGTGGCGCAACACCAAGCCGATCGTCGCGGCGGTGCAAGGCGCGGCGGTGGGTGCGGGTGTCGGGTTGGCGGTGATGGCGGATTTCCGTGTTTCCTGCCCGGAAGCCCGATTTTCCACCAATTTCACCCGCATGAACTACCATCCGGGCTTCGGGCTGACTGCGACGCTGCCTCGGCTGCTCGGCGAGCAGAAAGCGGCACTGCTGATGTACACCGGCCGGCGCATCACCGGCGAGGAAGCCTTGGCGATCGGTCTGGTGGACTATTGCGTGCCATTGGATCAGGTGCGGCCGAAGGCGGTCGAACTGGCGACGGAAATCGCCGGGTCGGGGCCACTGGCGATTGTCGCGACGCGCGAGACGTTACGCCGTGGGTTGGCCGACGCCGTCGCTCGGGCGACAGAGCGCGAATACGAGGAGCAGGCCTGGCTGCGCGACACGGCCGACTTCAAGGAAGGCACCAGGGCGATGGGTGAGCGCCGGCCACCGAACTTCCAGGCGCGCTGAAGCAGGCTGTCAGGACCGGCGGTTCGGATGGAACCGCCGCGGTCCGCTTTGCTGTGCTTGAAGAACTGGTGCGTGGGAAGAGCAATCTTTACGTTGCCATGATGATCGTGGGGCCGTCGCAAGCGTAACGGCGGGGGCGTGGCGCCGCATGGCATGCTGGTTGCACTTGTGTTTGGGGTTCTCCGCACGCAGCAGGTGATATGGCGACCCCCGAAATCGAGTTCACCACCGCCGCAAGCCCACCCGCCTCGGCTCAGGCGGCGGTCGTCCACGGCCACGCCTCCGGGTTTCATGCATTCCTGTCTGCCATCAACCCGCTGCAATATTTGCCGGTGGTCGGCACAATCTACCGAGCGATCACCGGCGATGTGATCCCTGAGTCGCTGCGCGAGGGCGGCTCGATGCTGGTCAGTGGATTGATGGGGGGGCCGATCGGGTTGATCGTCTCCATCGCGACGACGCTGGTGGAGAAGATCACTGGTGTCGATCCCGAGAAGATCGCGGCGGCGGTGCTGAGCCCGACGCCTGCCGCCACCGTTGCGCACGTTGAGGCACCCGCCGCCAAGCCGTCCACGGCCACTCCGCCCGTTGCCACTCCCCCCACGGGGCGATCGCTCGCGAGCGTTGCACCCGCTCCGGTCCAGCTTCCGCCGCCGCAGGGTGCGCTGACGGCGGATCAGCTCTCGGCCTATGGCGTGCGTACGGATGCCTCGGGGATCTTGAAGCGGGGTGACAGCGAGGGTGCCGACGCGCTCAACGGCGTAGAACTGGTCCGGCTTGCCGAAGTTGCCGCCGCTTATGCCGCCACACAGGCTCGGTCACCGGCCCGATCGCCGACTTGACGCGGGCCGGACGCATAAGCAGCCCCGCGTCACCGGACCTGGACGCGATTACCCCCGCGTCAGCACGACGTCGAAGGTCACGGCCTGCGCCCCTTGCTCCTTGCCCTGGGCGGGCGTGGGGTCGGTGATCAGCAGATCCTTCCGACTGGCGCTGTTGAGCCAGGAATCCGTTTCGTTGTACTGGTCACCCTTGAAATACATCTGGGTAACAAGCTGTTCGTACTTCGCGGTGACCGAGAAATGGATGTGCGCCGGGCGCCAGCGGCCGGGCGACGCTGGGTAGGCGGCAGGCCGGACGGTTTTGAACGCGTAACGCCCCTGGCTGTCCGTCGTGGTGACGGCGAACCCGTTGAACTTCTCGTCGATCGCCGCCGCCAGGTTGTCGTCGTTCGGATGCGCATAGCGGCCGGCGGCGTTGGCCTGCCAGATTTCCACCCTGGCACCCGCCACCGCGCTGCCATCGGCGGCCAGGATGCGGCCCGACAGATAGAGGACGGTGCCCTTTGCCTGCCCGCCACCGGTCAGGTCGCCGCTATCGGTCGGGGTGAGCATGAACGGGTAGAACGGCCCAAGAATCTGCGGCGGCGTCCGCGGTAGCGTGGTGGTCCGTTCGGCGGTGGCTGCTTCGGCCATGATGGTGTCCTCCCTTGAAGCCGGCTCGTGGCCAGTCCGGTCGCGCGCCGGCACGTAGGGCGCTATGGTGACGCCATGCTGAACGATGTGCAACGGGGTTTCCTCGAACGCAGCCGGGTCGCTCATTTGGCGACGGCGGATCGGTCCGGTGTGCCGCATCTGGTGCCGGTGTGTTTCCAGTTGGACGGACTGTCGCTTTACATCACGGTGGACGAGAAGCCGAAGCGCACCGACATTCCGCTGAAGCGGCTGCGCAACATCCTGGAAAACCCGGCCGTGGCGGTGACCGTGGACCGGTGGGACGAGGATTGGACGCGCCTGGGCTGGATCATGCTGCGCGGGCGGGCGGATATCCTGCCCGGCGGCGAGGAGCACGATATGGCGCAGGAACGGCTTCGGCGCCGCTACCCGCAATACCGGACGATGGATCTGGCCGCGCTGCCGGTTATCGCCGTCCGGATCGGGCGGGTGCTGGCATGGGGCGCGCTGGGGTAGTGTTCGCCGCGGCGCATCGGCCGGGATGCGGCGCAGCCCGCCACCGATGCGCACCTGTTCTTCGCCCCGAACGGTGCGGTTGGGCAGGCCACAGATCGTAACTTTATAGTGTCGCAGGCCAAAGGCGGCGGCTTGCTCGCCGCGGGTGCCGCTCGGTTGGAACGTCACCGGGCGGGGGGTTCGACGCGGCGTCCGTGAGCATGCGGTGTCGCGGCCGCCTTATCGGGGCTTTATGTCTCTTAATTCAGGTGATTTTCGGTTAGATGGACCGTCCCCGAAGCGACCCCCAAGGCGGCCCCAAGGCGGCCCCAAGACGGCAACGGGCAGAATTTGCGATTGACCCCGGTCGGATGTTGCGGCCATCCTGAGGTGGGCACATGACCTTAACCAAAAGCAGCATCATGGTCATTAAAACCTTGTTATGAGCAGTGAGGATCGCAGCCGGTATCGCGCGATGATCACGGTGTCCGCCATCGGCGCGACGCTGCTGCAATCGCTGGACCAGACGATCGCCAACGTGGCGCTGCCGTACATGCAGGGCAGCTTCTCCGCCAGCTATGACGAGATCACCTGGGTCCTGACATCCTACATCACCGCTGCCGCGATCATGACGGCGCCGGTCGGCTGGCTCGCCGCGAGGTTTGGCCGCAAGCCGTTGTTCATTGTCTGCATCCTGGGCTTTACGGTGGCGTCGATGTTGTGCGGTGCGGCGCAATCGCTGGCGCAGATCGTCGGCTTCCGGCTGTTGCAGGGCATGTTCAGCGCCGCGCTGGTGCCGCTGTCGCAGGCGACGCTGCTGGATATCTATCCGGCGGAACGGCGCGGCTTCGCCATGGCGATCTGGGGCATGGGGGTGATGATCGGGCCGATCATGGGTCCCACCCTGGGCGGCTTCCTGACCGAACACTATGATTGGCGCTGGGTGTTCTACATCAACGTGCCGTTCGGCATGCTGGCGGCGGCCGGGTTGCTGATCTTCCTGCCCGGCACGCGGGAAAACCAGACGTCCCGCTTCGACTGGCTCGGGTTCGCGGTGCTGTCCACCGGCATTGGCGCCTTGCAACTGATGCTGGATCGCGGCCAGGTGCTCGATTGGTTCTCGTCGCGGGAGATCGTCGTCGAGAGCGTCCTTGCCGGCCTGGGCTGCTATCTGTTCGTCGTGCATCTGTTTTCCGCGCCTCAGCCGCTGCTGCGCCCCAGCCTGTTCCGCGATACGAATTTCCTGTCGGGACTGGTGCTGATGTTTGCGGTGGGGACGCTGCTGGTGTCCAGCCTCGCGCTGATGACACCATGGTTGCAGGTGCTCAGCGATTATCCGGTGGAAACCGCCGGCCTGATCATGGCGCCGCGCGGGTTGGGCAATTTCACTGCGATCATGATCAGCGGGCATCTGGCGACGCGGATCGATCCACGTTACCTCGTGGGCGGCGGGCTGGTCCTGTTGTGCGTGTCCTTTTACATCATGACGGGATGGACGCCGGACGTGTCGCAGCGCGACATCGTGCTGACCATCGTGCTGCAGGGTTTCGGGCTGGGCCTCGTGTTCATGCCGCTGCAAGTGCTGGCGTTCGCCACCCTGGCGCCGGCGTTGCGGACCGAAGGGGCGGCGCTGTTCGCTCTGCTGCGCAATATCGGGGCGGCGATCGGCGTGTCGGTCACCTCGACCGTCCTGGCGCGGAACACCCAGGCGCTGCATGAGGTGATCGGCGCCGCGGCGACGCCGTTCAACCGGGCGCTGGCCGGTGTGCGGGCGTTCAACCCGCACACCCATCATGGCGTGGCGCTGTTGGATCAGGTGGTCAACCAGCAGGCGCAGATCATCGCGTACGCGAACGACTACGTGCTGCTGATCTGCACGACGCTGCCGGCGGCGCTGCTGCTGCTGGTCATGCGCAAGCCCAGGCAGTCATCGGCGGTGGAGGTGGAGCCGGCGGAATAGCGGCAACCGCTATATCAGTCCGATCAGCGTGGCCAGCCGGTGGGCGTAGGTGTGCTCGGCCAGAACGCGTTGCCTGCCTCGTGCGCCGATGGTCGTGGCAAAGCCGGGTTCGCGCCGCAAGCGGGCGTAGAGATCGTTCAGTTCCGCCGCGTCATGATAGACCAGCACCTCGGTCCCCGGATCGAAGCAGCGGGACAGGTCGGCCAGATCGTCGGACACCACCGGCGTCGCGGCCAGATACGGGTCGAAGTGCCGCTGATTGAGCCCGCTCAGCACGTTATGCTCATTGCGGACGTTGAGTACCGCGGTCGCCGACCGGTAGATCGCGCCAAGTTCCTCGATGCCGATGTGGCGGGCCTGGATCACATGGGCGGTCGCCGGCGCTTGCGTCCAGCCGATGCCGAACAGCCCCACGGGTGTCTGTATCTGGGCGACCAGCGCCCGCCGGTGGGGTGTGGGGTTGGCGACGAACACCATATCGCGGTGCCGGGACAGCGGATCGGCGACACCCCGGTCGAGCCGCGGATTCGCCGCATGCGGCAGATAGATCGCGGGCGATGGCCAGCCGAATTGCCGGTGCAGGGCCAGCATCCCGGTATCGGTGTAGGCGACGGTATCGAGCAGCGCCGCGGCGGGCGCGTCGGCGGCGGTAAAGGCATCGCCGACCCAGCCCAGCAGAGGGGGACGGCCGGGCAGGGCGGCAACCTGCCGCAAGATGGCGAGCGGCATGTGGTACGGCGCGACCGCCAGGATCAGGTCCGGCTCGAACCGCGTGATCGTGCGCATGATTCGCGCCACGCGCGGTGCACCGGTCCAACGCGCGACCAGCAGCCGCTCGATCGAACGGTTCAGCCGCGGATTCCGGGTGACGCCGAAGCGCACGTCATGGCCGGCCGCTCGGAAGCCGGCGATGCTGTCCTCGGCCCAATGGACGATACTACCCAGCTTGCCGAGGACGACTATTTTCATGGGCCGCTTCTGAGCATGGCGGATGATTCGCCGCCAGGTCAGCCAGCGTCGGGACGAAATCTGGTCCGCAGCACATCCCAGCCACGCGCGCCGACCCGAGCGAACGCGTCGCGCACCGTCATGCCGCCAGGCGGAGCCGGATGCGTGTGGGTTGCCTTCAGCGCCGCCAACGCAGCGTCGCAGGCGCCGATCGACGCCTTCAGCAGCAGGGCCGGCACGATTGCCAGCTTGAAGCCGATGGCTTCCGCCTCCCGCAGGTCGAGCATCGGCGTCTTGCCCCCCCAGACGACGTTCAGCAGGCATGGACCTTGCACCAGTTTCGGCACCGCGGCGATTTCCTCCAGCGTTTGGGGGGCTTCGACGAAGGCCATGTCGGCGCCGTTGGCCAATGCCTCGTTTGCCCGGCCGATGGCTTCCTCGAACCCCGACACCGCACGTGAATCAGTGCGGGCGATGATCAGGAACGCCGGGTCCCGCCGCGTCGCCACCGCCGCTCGCAGTTTGGCGATCCAGTCGGCGCGGGGGATAATTTCCTTGTCGTCGAGGTGGCCGCAGCGCTTGGGGGAGACCTGGTCCTCGATATGGATGCCGGCGACTCCGGCCTGCTCATAGTCCTGGACGGTGCGGACCACGTTGAGTTCGTTGCCGTAGCCGGTGTCGGCATCGGCGATGACCGGGACGTCGACGGCGCGCACCATGCGGGCGGCATTGGCGACCATCTCGGTCGCCGTCAGCAGGCCGAAATCGGGGTAGCCGTGCGCGACCGAGGTACCGGCGCCGGTCATGTAGACCGCCGGGAAGCCGGCCTGGGCGACCAGCATCGCGGTCAGCCCGTCATAGGCGCCGGGGGCGATGAGCATGCCCGGTTCGGCCAGGGCGGATCGCAGGCTTCTGGTTGTCGGCATGGCGTCTGCTCCATTGGATTTGCGGCATGATAGCGCGGTTTCCAGGGGACTGGAATGCTGGCCGCCGGAAGATTGTTCTCAATAAGATACAGTTCTGGATTCATCTCGACAAAGAAAGTTAACACAAATTTAGGTGAAGTCGCGTGGATGCCCGGAAGCCGCGCCACCTCTCTTAGGCCGCGGCGGGCCGCTCGCGCGCCTGGCTTTCGCTCGCTGGGTATCCCGCCGGTGAAATCCGCGGATCTTGTAGACAGGGG
>DATAZJ010000010.1:0-7165 GCA_036272115.1 Rhodopila sp.
CGCAAGTGGAAGCACTGACGCAACGGATCATGCGATCAAACGAAGCATTAAAACGATTTCCGTGAACCACCGCGAAGCGAAATCGCTCTAGCCGCTGCGAGCCGCGACCAGACGCCAGGTCGGATCCTGCTGCGACAGATCACGCTCGAACGACCACAGATCGGTGATCTCGGTTACCGCGTCGGTGCCCGTCATGGGCCTGCCGTTGGCATCATGCGTGTAGCTGACCTGGTCCGATACGATCTTCACCGTCACCGACCCGACGTTCCCCTTCAGCTCCGCCGCGTCGATGCTCAGATGCTCGATCGACTTGATCTCCGACACCTGGGTCTCGCCGGCCTTCTCCCGGGCACTGATCGCCTGCTCGAACGCGCTGTAGGTGTTGTCCGACAACAGCGCCCGCAACCCGACCCTGTCGCCGGCGGCGAACGCGGCAACGATCATGCGGAACGCCTGATCCGCCCCGGCCAAAAACCGAGCCGGATCGAAGTTGCGATCCAGCGTCCGCATCCGCGCCAGCGCCTGCCCGGTCGGCGACGCCGCCTCCGGCATCGGCTGCACGGCGGCCGGCTGCGGCGGTTCCGCCTTGGCCTCGATGATCGGCCCGTTCACCGGACGCAGCGGCACCGGCTGCACCGGCGGAGCCGGACGCTCGAACCCCTGCCGTTTGCCCAGGATGCTGCGCAGCCGCAGGACCAGAAAGGCCGCGATCATCCCAAACAGGACCAGGTCAACCGGAAATCCGCCGCTCTCACCCATACCACACGCTCCTTATGCTTCCACAGATAGGCGCGAGCACCGTTCATGACAAACGAAACCGGGACGAATTGCCCCCGCTCCCCGTCATTTGCCGCTCTTGCCGCCCGATCGGACCCCTTGTATGGCCGGTCCATGATCCTGCTGCGTCACGGCCAGAGCGAATTCAACCTGCATTTCGGCGCCACCCGCCGCGACCCCGGCATCATCGATCCGCGCCTCACCCCGCTCGGCCACACCCAGGCGCAGGAAGCCGCCCAACAGTTGATGGGGCAAGGCATCGAGCACATCGTCGTCTCGCCCTACACCAGGGCCCTGCAAACCGCCCGCCCGGTGGCCGAGGCGCTGAACCTGCCCGTCACCATCGACCCGATCGTGCGCGAGCGCTTCGCCTACGCCTGCGACATCGGCTCCCCCCGCACCGATCTGGAGCGGGACTGGCCCACCCACGATTTCACCCCTATCGAAAACATCTGGTGGCCCGCCGAGGAAGAACCCGAACACGCCATCGTCGCCCGCGCCGCCCGCTTCCGCACCGACCTGGCGCAGCGTCACAATTGGGCGAACACCCTGGTCGTCAGCCATTGGGGCTTCATCCTCAGCCTGACCGGGCAAAGCGTGATGAACGGCCAATGGCTGCGCTGCGATCCCACCGGACCCGCGCCCGAACGCCTCGTATGGCGCGCGTGACCCGCATGCGGTCCCGCAAAGCCGGTGGCATTCCCGGAACAATCGTGCTACCCGGCCGCGATCGCTGAAGCGAAGCTGGATCGGCCCACCGCCGGCAGGCGCACCTCACCGAACGCCGAACACGGCGTGGTTTTTTGCAACGGAGCCCGAAATGTCCGAGACAACGCCCGCCCCGACCGGTCAACAGGCCCAGCCGCTGGTGGTCAACATTCAGTACGTGAAGGACCTGTCCTTCGAGGTCCCCGGCGCCCCGCAGATCTACACCCAGCTCAAGGCCCAGCCCCAGGTCAGCATCAACCTCGATGTGCAGGCCCGCCGCGTCCAGGAAGGCCAGAGCGTGTTCGAGGTCGCCATCGTCATACGCGCCGAGGCGCACGACAACGCGGCACAGGCGAACGGCCAATCGGCCACTCCGCCTGCCACGGTTTTCGTCGCCGAACTGACCTATGCCGGCGTCTTCACCCTGAATGGCCTGCCCGACAACGCGATCGAGCCGGTGCTGCTGGTCGAATGCCCCCGCATCCTGTTCCCGTTCGCCCGCAACATCCTCTCCGACGTCACCCGCGACGGCGGCTTCCCGCCGGTCCTGCTGCAGCCGATCGATTTCGTGGCACTTTGGCAGTCCCGCCGTGCCCAGGCCGGCGCCACCAGTCCCGTCATCGCCTGATAGCGTAGCCCACGTCCTGGCCGGCGAAGGCCCGCCATCCACGCCTCACGCGGGACCGATGGGACGGTCCCCGCATACCGACCGGGCGGCGCGATTCGGCCGCCCCGTCAATTCCGCTCGAACGCCTGCGCCGAGATATCCGCCGCGGGCTCGCCCGCCTCCACAGCCAGATGGGTTTCGCGCGGCAGTGTCAGCGCCGCCGCCATCCGCCGCGCCCGCATCCCCGCCGTGAACGCGTTGCACGCCCGGCTCCACAGTTCGCCGATCGCGAACTCCGTGCGATAAACCCCATCCGCCACCCCATCGAGCACCGCTCGGCCGCCCGGATCCAGGTATACCGCCAGCGCGACGACCCCCTTCCCGTCCCGCAACTTCACCACCACCGGCTGGATCGCCCGGTTCTCGATCTCCAGCGTCGCGCTGCCCTTCCCGTGCCGTTCCAGCAACTCGCCATCGGATGGCGGCGGCCCGGCATTGTAACCGCAATAGGCCTGCCGGGCGGCCACAACGTTGCCGGGCGTCAGACGATCGGCGCTGATGAAGCCGTTGGCACGGGCATCCACCATCACCTCCAGCATGCCGCTCTGGCGGATCAGCCGGATCGCCTGCACGGAGCTGAACGGAGGCATCTCGCCCATCCGGATCAGCGTTCCATGTTCGGCGTCCAGCCGCCAAAGAACGGCCGGCGACGAACCGGGAACGACATAGAAATTGGGATTGCCGGCCAGCCGCACCGGCGCCGGACCATACAGCACCGCCTCATGCGCGGTCGGCGACAGCGGCGCGACGGTCGCTGCGTTGGGCGGGATATTATCGCGCACAGTCCGAGACGGCGCCAGCAGGTGCGTCGCCGCCTGATACACGCACAGGCACAGGAACACCGCCAACCCGATCCACAATATCACTGAAAGATCGAAAAATCCCGGCCGCGGCAGCACACCGGCCATGACCTGTTCGGGCCGAACCGGATAAACCGGCCGCCGCACGACAACCACCTCAGGCTCTATACCGGCGTCCATCGCCTCGCTGGCCTCGCGATCATACGCCGCGCGCCGTTCCTCGTTCGACAGCACGTCATAGGCCTGCTTCACCGCGACAAACGCGACGGCATTACCCGTCGTCGGCACATCCGGGTGCAACAGCCGGGCCTTGACGCGAAACGCCGCGACGATCTCCACCCGGCTCGCCGCCGGATTCAGTCCAAGGCGCGCGTAGTAGTCCGCGGGGTCCGCTCTTGTTCGGGGTGGCACCATGGGCTTTAGATGTCAGGTCCGGAAAGGTGCCCCAGGATAGGCCGATCCGGATGCGAGGGAAACCTCGATGTGTATGGCAGAATACGACGGCACGTACTAAGCCGTTCAGGGAGAATACGTGCCCACAGGACAAAAAAGCGCCCTCCGCTGGGTGGCGCTGGTCGTGCTGCTGGCGGGCGGTTTCATGCCCCCGCTGGATTTCTTCATCGTCAACGTCGCCCTTTCGTCGATTCATGAGAGCCTCGGCGCAACGCCGGCCGAACTGCAACTGGTGATCTCGGGCTACGCCTGCGGCTACGGCGTCTTCCTGATCACCGGCGGCCGGTTGGGCGACCTGTACGGCCGCAAGCGCTGCTTCCTCATCGGCATGGCGGGCTTCTCGCTCGCCAGCCTCGGCTGCGGCATCGCCACGACGCCGCTGCACCTGGTGCTCGCCCGTATCGTCCAGGGATCGGCCGCCGCGGTATTGCTGCCGCAGGTCCTCGGCTCGATCCGGGCCTTGTTCCCCGAGGAGCGCGCCCTCGCGCGCGCCATGAGCGCCTATGGCATCATGATGGGCATGGCAGCCGCGATCGGCCAGTTCAGCGGCGGCGCGCTGATCCAGTGGAACCCCGCCGGCCTGGGCTGGCGAGCAATCTTCCTGCTGACCCTGCCGGTCTGCGCGACGGCCTTGTTCCTCGGCTGGAAAGTGGTGCCGGAAACCGGCGGCGGCAGCAATGTCCGCCTCGACCTGGGCGGCGCCGCGCTGATCTCGCTAACCCTGGCCGCCATCGTCGTGCCGCTGTCGGAGGGCCAGGGCCAAGGTTGGCCTGCCTGGGTGTTCGTCACGCTGGCCTGCGCGCCCTTCCTGACCGCCGCGTTCTTCCGCTACGAAGCTCGCCTGGGTCGCCAGGGCGGCATGCCATTGGTGGACATCGCGCTGCTGCGAATCCCCAGCTTCCGCCGCGGCGTGCTGGTCGCCACGCTGTTCTTCTTCACCACCAGCTTCTACCTGCTGTTCGGCCTGTACCAGCAGGAAGGCAGGGGCATGGCGCCATTGCAGGTCGGTCTCGCCATCGTCCCATACGGAGTCGGCCTGTTCGTCGGCCCGCTGATCAGCGCCCCGCTGGTCAGCCTGCGGCCGAAACTGCTGTCGATCGGCATGGGCATCCAGGTCACCTTCTACACCGTGGTCGGCGCGCTGGTGGCGGCCGGAGTCGATGGCACAGTGCTGACCGGCGCCGTGTTCCTGGCCGGTCTGGGACAGGGGATCGCCTTCCCACGCCTGTTCGCGACGGTGCTGGGGGACGTCCCCGCGGCGCAGGGCGGGGTGGCGGCCGGCATCACCCACTCGGCGCTGCAGATCGGCGCCGCCATCAGCGTCGCCGCCATCGGCAGCCTGTTCTTCATGGTGCTGGGCAGCGGCACCGGCGAACGCGCCTACGCCCACGCCTTCTCCATCGCCCAATGGGCCGCCACAGCCGGCCTGTTCCTGGCCCTGCTGATCACCATCCCGCCACGCCGGCGCGTGCCGGCACCCTAACGGCATGGTTTCCTATAATAGCGGCCGGTCCTATGCTATCCCGCCGTCCAACAGCGTGCCGCTGGCAAGGGCGCTCCTGAAAGCCACCCAGGAACGATCGCGCCTTGACCCACGGATACAGACTTGCGGCCCGAGCACGTGAATGAGTATGGAGCGTCGCATGCGAACCATTTCTGTCAACCCGCGCCTTGTCCGCTCCCTGCTGCTGGGAAGCACCCTGATCCTGTTGAGTGGCTGCAACGGTGACAAGATCGCGCGCACCTTCGGCCTGACCCGGGACGCACCGGACGAATTCACCGTGACCACCCGTGCGCCGTTGTCGATGCCGCCGGATTACAGCCTGCGCCCGCCCCGCCCGGGCGCCCCGCGTCCGCAGGAACAGAGTGAGCGTCAGCAGGCCGAGGAAGCGTTGGTGCCGGAGACCGCGCTGAATCCGCCCGCGAGTGGCCAGAGCCCCGGCCAGCAAGCCCTGATCCAGGAAGCCGGCCCGTCCGCCCCCTCCAACATCCGCACCGAGGTCGACCAGGACGCGCACGACGCTGCCAACGACGACAGCTTCATCGACAAGGTGCTGTACTGGCGCAAACCCGACACCCAGCATCCCCAGGTCGATGCCCCGGCGGAGGCCCAGCGGCTGCGCCAGGATGCCGCACTGGGCCAGTCACCGACCGTCGGCGACACGCCGATCATCAAGCGGGACAAGAAGGGTTGGTTCAACAGTCTGTTCTCCTGGCTGTAGGTCATCCAACGGGTGACGGCTGACGTCCACTTCGTCCAGGGCGGCGACGAACCGATCCTGGCCGGGATCGGCGGCGGTACCCTGTCCTGTGCCTGCGGCCACACCCTGGTCACCGGCTACGACGCCGATCGCGTTCTAGGCATCGGCATCCAATGCGCCCGCTGCGCCACCGTCACCACCACGTCGCCGCTTGCCGAAGGCGCATTGCCGCCAACCGCTGTCCTGATCGCCACTCCCTCCGCGGAGCCCCGGACCGTCCCCATGACAGTGGCGCAGGGCATCACCCTGATCGGCCAAGCGGAAATGGACCGGCTGAGCGCCCTGTACAGGCCGCTGACCCCGGCGGAAAACATCTACCGGATAACCCCCGAACGCCTCGACGAAGCCGACGCTTCCTACCAGCGCCATGTCGGCGACCTTTTGCCTTCGGTGGCGCTCAACCCGGATGAGCCGTTCCGCGGCCTGCGCGATCACGCCCTCGGCTGGGCAATCGCCCATCTGCGCGCCGAGACGCGCGACCCGTCATGGCCAGGCATCCAGAACGATGTGACCGCCGCGGCGGCGCTGCACCTCGCCGCGTTCCTGCATTTCGTCGCCACCTGGTCGCATCATCCGCTGTTCCCGGCGATGGCCGCCACCGCGGCGGACCGAGGCTGCTCCCTGCACGGCCTGGCACCGTTCGCCGCCGCGCATTGCCTCAACATGATGGGCAACCGGCTCATCTTCCCGCCGCCGCTGGGCTACCCGGGCCGGATCGAGGGCTTTGCCCTGCAAACCGGCTCGACCAACGCCCTGCCGGTTCATGTCGAGGTCTTCGACCGGTTCGAATTCCCGTTCGGCCAGCGCTGGGACCACGCCAGCCTGCGGTCAGCCGTTTCCGCGGCGATCGAAGCGGCGCAAGGACGCATCAACCTCCGCAACCCCGGCCTGCTGCTGTTGTCACCCGGTTCGGCCCTGGGCGGCTACGACGCTGCGCTGCATCAGGCCATCGAGGCAGCGATGCTCTCCCTGGGCCGCAAAAACCGCGGCCTGATGGCGGTAGCCCCCATTCTGCTGCGCCAACAGCCGACACCCGACCCTGCCGCCGTCCGTTTTGGCTACGGACTGCTACCGGTCACCAACCGCCGCTTCCAGGGCGATACTCAGATCCACGCCGGGTGACTGGCCGGCATTGACCGGCACTCTCCGGCCGTGCGTCCCCGTGCGCGGTTGGCCGACGCAATCTCAAGTGATCGTGGCCTCCGTGCCGGTCCTGTGGCTGTATACCTCGACCGCCGAAACGCTCTACGCGCGCCTGGGCTGGCAACGGACAGGGACAGAGAACGAACGCGGCGAAAACGTCATCCTGATGAGGCGCAGTCTGCCCACCTGACATCGCGGGTCGATCATCGGCCCGACACCGGTCCCGCCGGCGGCGTCACCCCTTGCCGGACAGCCCGACCATGCGGCGTCCGATTTCCTCATCCGTCACATCCTCGATATGCGTGGCGATGTGCCAGACATGGCCGAACGGATCGATCAGAGAACCTGACCGATCG
>DATAZJ010000011.1:0-7435 GCA_036272115.1 Rhodopila sp.
GCTCGGTTTCCTGCCAGGCGACATGAAAGAGAAGATCGACCCCTATCTGCGCCCGCTCTACGACGCACTGCACGACATGATGCCCGCCGACCAGGTCATCCGCCGCATGACCAACGGCGAGATCGAGGTCGCCCCGCTGGCTTTCATGCGCGGCCGCACCCTGGCGCATTGCTACGCCATCCTGGATGAGGCGCAGAACACCACGCCCATGCAGATGAAGATGTTCCTGACCCGCATGGGTGAGGGCACCCGTATGGTCGTCACCGGCGACCTCAGCCAGGTGGACCTGCCGAACGGCGTGCGCTCCGGCCTGCGCGACGCGCTCGACACCGTCGAAGGCATTCAGGGCATCGGCGTCGTCCGGTTCGAGCAGCGCGACGTCGTCCGCCATCCCCTGGTCGCTCGCATCGTCGGCGCGTATGATCAGCGCGAAGCCGCCCAAGGAGAGGCGCGCCGTGAGAGGGAGCGGCCGCAAACGGGAGATTGACGGGACTTCGGCATGAGCAACCAGCAACTTTACGATCTGGATTTCCACGCCTGGGCCAACGAGCAGGCTACGTTGCTGCGCGCCGGAAAGCTATCCGAGGCGGACATCGAGCACACCGCCGAGGAAATCGAGAGCATCGGCAAGAGCGAGAAACGCGAGTTGATCAGCCGGTTGACCGTGCTGCTGGCGCCTATGCTGAAGTGGTCCTACCAGCCTGACCCACGTGGCAAGAGCTGGCGTTTGACCCTGGAAGAGCAGCGCGATGAACGCGAAACGCATCTGGTCGACAATCCGAGGCTCAAATCCACGATTAAAGACTCAGTCGTTGTAGCTTACCGGCGTGCCATCCTGGGTGCGGTTCGGGAAACCGACATGGATCGAAGCGTGTTTCCCACCGTTTGCCCATGGTCTTTCGAGCAAATGATGGACCCGACTTTTTATCCAGAAGCGATACATTGAACTCCGATGGAACCTCCTAGTACCCGGCCGCCCGACCTCGATGGTCCCACCATCGATATCGTCGTGGCGGATCCGGGCTGGCACAGACTGATACCGAACGCCGGAACGATCGTCCGGCGAGCAGCGCATGCCGCGGGGATGGAGGGGACGATCGTTCTGTCCTCCGACCGGATCGTGCGCGGCCTGAACGGCCGGCATCGCGGCAAGAACAAACCCACCAACGTCCTGACCTATGAGCATCCCGCGCCGGAGATCATCCTGGCGCTGGGCGTCGTGCGCGCGGAAGCCGCTGCACAAGGCCGTCGCCCGGCGCACCACCTGGCGCACCTCGTCGTCCACGGCGCCCTGCACCTCAGCGGTGAGGACCACGATCATCCCGGCGACGCCCGCCGCATGGAGATGGCGGAATCCCGCATCCTGCATCGCATCGGCGTGCCTAACCCCTGGAAACGCGCATGAGCGCCCATCGCGACTCCCTGCTCAGCCGGCTCGGCTATCTGCTGGGACGCAAGCAGGCCGAACATTCGCTGCGCGATTCCATCGCGGAACTGGTGCAGGAAGCCGCCGACGCGCAGCAGATTCCGGGGGCACAGCCGGAACTCGACCGCCATGAGCGCCTGCTGATCGCCAACGTCCTGCGCCTGCGCGAAACCACCGCCGACGACGTGATGGTGCCGCGCGCCGACATCGTGGCGATGCGCGCCGACGTGACGCTCGCGCAGGCGATCGAACTGATCCGCAACGATGGCCACTCCCGCCTGCCGGTGTACCGGGAGCAGTTGGACGATGTGATCGGCATGGTCCACATCAAGGATGTGTTCGCCTATGTCGGCCGCCCGGAGGCGTTCAGTCTGGAGGCGATCCTGCGCAAGCCGCTGATGGTGGCGCCGCAACTGCCGGTGCTTGACATGCTGCTGCAGATGCGGACGCAGCGCGTCCACCTGGCGCTGGTGGTGGACGAATACGGCGGCATCGATGGTCTGGTGACGATCGAGGACCTCGTCGAAACCATCACCGGCGACATCGCCGATGAGCACGACGACGTCGAAGCCCCGATGATCACCGAACGCCCCGACGGCGCGCTGGACCTGAACGCCCGCATGCCGATCGAGGATTTCGAGACCAAGGTCGGCCCCATCCTGACTGACGATGAACGCGACGCCGATATCGACACGGTGGGTGGCCTGGTCTTTACCCTGGCCGGCCGCGTGCCAACCCGCGGCGAGGTGATCAGCCATCCGTCTGGCATGGAATTCCGCGTGCTTGACGCCGATGCCAGGCGCATCCGCCGCCTTCGCGCTCGCCGAGCCGAACCTCCGGCAGCGGCGGCTTAAGAAGGGGCGAGAGCTCCACACCTCGACCCCGGCAAGGGCCGACGGCAGAGCCCTTGTCTTCCTATTCCAGCCTCGCCCGAGCCTGGATGGCGATGCCGCCTTGCGGGGTTACCGCGAACAGTTCGATCTGGTCGTGTTCGATAGCGCGACCGACCACGGTAAACGGTGCCACATCGAACAGCGGCGCCCGAGCCCGCAGGCTGAATGCGGCGATCCGCCGCTGCGTATTGTCCCGCAGCAGATCGAGCAGACACTGTTGCGTGAACGGTCCATGCACCACCAGACCGGGATAACCTTCCTGCTCCATCGCATACGGCCGATCGTAATGAATGCGATGCGGATTGAACGTCAAGGCGGAGTAACGAAACAACGTCACCGGATCGGGCGTGATGGTGCGGCGCCACTGTATATCGGTCTGCGCCGGTTCGGTCTTCGGTATCCCGGACTTCGTTCCCACCGGCACCGCCTCGCGAAAGACGCTGTGGCTGTCTTCGGTCAATGCCAAGCCGCGCGACGTGTAGATCCGTCGTGTCACGGTTGCCAGGATCAGTGTTCCGGTGCTGCCCTCCCGCAACTGAACATCGGTAAACTCGGTCTCCCGGCGCAGGCTGTCGCCTACCAGGATCGGCGCGTGGAACGTCAGCGCCACCCCCGCGTACATTCGCCGAGGCAGCGGCATGCGCGGCAGCACGCCACGTGACAGCGGCAGGCCATCCTCGCCCAGGCCGGTTAGAGGCGTCGCGTCGGGAAAATACGCCAGATGCCAGCCGGGTTGCACTTCCGATCCGGCTTCGGGTGATTTTTCCTGCCGCCCGAACGTCGCTGCCAGGCCGCGCAGTGGCGCGGCGGTTGCTTCGTCGCGGTCTTCTTCCATGGCGCCAAGCCGAGCCCGCGCCTTTTCGATGTCGATCATCGCGTTCCCCGCGAACAAAGCCGTCCGGCCGAGGCCGAACGGCGTGAGATGCCAAGTGGGGGATATCAGGCGGCGGGTGACAGCACGTGGATGATCCGGCTGGCGATCAGGTCCTTGGTCTTGGTGCCGTAGGCGGCCATGTGGGCAGACGCGGCATGTGCCTTCAGGTGCGCCAGGCTTTCCCACTTTTCAATCACCAGGAAGGTATCCGAACCGAATTTGGTCTGGAACGGGCCGACGCCGTCCGCGTCGGTCGCGGGGCCGTATTCGATGCAGCCGTCCTCGGCATGCACGGCCGGCATGTTGCCGCGGAACGCCTCCAGGATGGTATCGCGTTGGCCGGGCTTGGCGGTGATTATGGCGACGACGTGGATCATAGTGTCACTGCTCCTTGGGTTGGGGTCGCGCTCTCGCACGCCGCCAGCATGATGCGCCAACTCCGGCCGGGCGCGAAGACCCCGGCATTGCCCGTCGGCGAGATCCGCGATCTATCAGAATGATAAAGTAACATCATGCCATGCGCCTCGCCGCGTTTGCACGTGCTGATTCATTGCAGGGCTGCGACGGATATCTTCTATGATGAAATGATGTCATGCGCGCCTTTAATGCGTCATCGATACTCGATGGGCTGGATCAAACAGGCCGGTGTGGTACGATCGAGGCTGGCGTTGAGCTCAGGCATACCGACGCAACTCTTCGCGCGATGTTCCATGCACGCCCGCCGCCTGCTCATCCGCGTACCGCGTCGCTGCGCCCAGTCGCAGCACCACCTCGGCGCCCTGGTCGAACCGGGCGAAGGCCTCGATTGGCAATACGGCGTGGCCATTGGTCCAGCGCAGGTTGTCGGCCGGCTCGTAGCCGTGGAAGCCGGTGGTCAGGCGTTCGTCATCGGCGTCGAACAGCATGAACCGGGCGCCCTGCCGTATGGTCACCTGACGCAGCGCCACGCCCAGAGCCCTGGGGTCGCGGGCGATGCCGAGTTCGGACGGCACGCCGACGCGGGAGGCAACGACCACGCAGGCCGGGGTCGCGGGCAGGTGGAAGATGTAGGTGGAATCCGTGTGCTCCCGAGCGTTCAGGCGCTTGCCGTCGATGATCAGGTGCAGATCGGGATCGTCCGTCAGCGGTTCGGTATTGCCTGTGCCGGCGAGATCCAGCAGCCGTTGCCAGACAGTATCGACCACGGGGCCGCCGGTCAGCACGGGGACGCAGGGTTCCCGCGGCGGCAGGCGCCAGGACTCGTTATAGTTTCGGAACAGCCAACGGTTGTCGTCATCGCGGTAGCTTTCGGCCGGCACGCCGTTGGCGATCAGCACGTCATGGGTTTGCAGTTCGACGTGGTAGATCTCGACTTCCTGCGCTCGGTCGTCCCACACAATGGTTCGGTGGTTGACCAGGAATTCCACCGGAATCAGCACGCCGTCGATATAAAGCGCATGCGCCTTGGTGATATGCAGGTCCTGGTGCGGCAGATTGTCGGCCAGGGCGCCCTTGCGGACAATGACCGGCGTCTCGACGCTGCGCTTGCCGCGTGTGGCCAGCACCATGCCGGTGCCGATCCAGATGACTTTGCGCGGTCCGTTGTGGGCCGTCATGACGCGATCGCCGACCCGCAACTTCTCCACACGTACTTCGCCGGTGGGCGTATCGATCAACGTTCCGGCCACGAAGCAGATCACCGGGACGCTATTCTGTAATGTGAGCTCTGAACCGGATGTGTTCGAGGTAACCGCGAACATTTCGTCAGTGTAGGCGCCCGTCAGTTGCTGCGTGTAGATGGTGCTACCGTCCGAGGTGACGGACAGAACGTCGCCCGAATCGACAACGGCTACTTCGCTGCTGCCGTAGGCAAAGTTCTCCAGCAGAATGGAGCCGCCGAGGTCGACGGTCGTGTTGCTGGCCACGCCCGTGGCTGACAGAACCTCGAAGCCGCCGCTGTCGACCGTCGTGTTGCTGGCCACGCCGCCCGACAGGACATCCTCGTGGCCGCCGCCCTCAACCGTCGTGAAATTCGCGGTGCCATGGACAAAATCGATGCCCCCGCTTTCCAGAGTCGTACTGATGGCGGAACCGCCGCTGGAGACGTACTGCTCGCCGCCGTCTTCGACCGTGGTGCCGCTGTCAGTGGCGCTGGTGTCGACCAGGTCCAACCCACCGTCTTCCACCGTGGTGCTGACGGCGAAGTTGCCGACCTCGATGGTAGCGCCGTCTTCCACGGCGGTGAAGCTGGCCGAACCGAAGACGACGGCGGAACCGCTGTTTTCCACGGTGGTCGAGATTGCTGTGCCTGACACGACATTCAAAACACCGCCGCTTGTGACGATCGTGTCGAGCGCCGACGCGCCGCCCGAGACGTATTCGAAACCGCCGCTATCCACCGTAGTGCTGATGCTTTCGGCGCCGGGGCCCTGCAGGGATTCCTGGAACCTGGCGACGGTCGTGAAACTGGTGACGCCGCCGGCGAACACCTCCTGCTGGCCGCTGACCATGGCGCTGATGGCGATGCCGCCGGACGACACGGCCTGCGTGCCGAGTACAAGGGTCGATTCGGCGGTGCCGCCGGAAAATACGTTCTGGATACCGCCGTTCGATACCGTGGTGCTGACCGCGGAACCGCCGGAGGAGATCGATTCGGCGCCGCTGGAAGTCACTGTCGTGACGCTGGCCGCACCGCCGGAAACGACCTGGTTGCCGCCACTCGATACCGTAGTGCTGACCGCCGAACCGCCGGAATAGACCAGTTCGCTGCCACCGCTGTGGACCGCGGTGACGCTCGTCGTGCCTCCGGAGGACACCAGCGCGGAACCACCGCCCGAGACAATCGTGCTGATCGCGATGCCGCCGAGGCTGACCGCTTCGACGCCGCCGCTCGACACCGTAGTGCTAACGGCGGAACCGGCTGATGTGACATAGGCGGTGCCACTGCTGCTGATGGTGGTCAGGCTGGTGGTGCCACCGGCGGAGACATACTGGAGGCCGCCGCTGCTTACCGTCGTGCTGGTGACGGTGCCGCCCGAGAAAACCGCCTGTTGGGCGCCGCTTTTCAGCGTGGTGCTAGTGGCGCTGCCGCCGGTCAGCACATACTGGGTGGCAGCGCCGCTGAGCGTGGCACCGGATTGCGACGCGCCGCTAAAGGTTACGCCGGAATGGGCGATGACCTCCGCGACGCCGGTTGAGATCACCGAACCGCCCGAGGTCGCGGTGCCGGTTACATCGGCGCCGGGCAGCGCGATCAGGTCGCCACCGGTGGCCACGACCGTGTCGTCCGCTTTGCCGCCGGACGACACCACCTGGACGCCGGCACTGATAAGCGTGGTGTTGCTCGCGGTGCCGCCGGACTGGATGTCCTGGATGCCGCCGCCACCGAACGCCGCGCCACTGACGGTGTGGCCGGAGGCGACGATCGCAGTCCCGCTGCTTGCCACGTCCTGCAAGGTGAGCAGGGTCCCGGATTCGGTCGAGGTGACCGCGAACGCGTCGCCCAGGTAGTTGCCCACCAGTTGCTGGGAATACAGCGTGTCGGCACCTGACGTGACCGACAGCACGTCGTCCGAACCGATCTCGGCGGTTTCGCCGCTGACGTAGGCAACGGTTTCCAGCAGGATCGTGCCGCCAAGTGCGACGGTCGTATCGAACGCGGTGCCGCCGGACAGGACCTCGGATCCGCCACTGCTCACCGTCGTGGTGATGGCAGTGCCGCCGGATATGACCTCGGAGCCGCCGATGGTGACCGTTGTGCTGACCGCGGAGCCGCCGGACAGCAGATATTCCTGGCCGCCGCTTCCGATCGTCGTCACGTTAGCCGCGCCGCCGGAGAAGACGGTCTGCTGGCCGCCCTGACCCAGCGCCGTGCTGATCGCCGAACCGCCGACGTAGACGTCCTGCTGGCCACCCTGGCTGACCGTCGTGCTGGTGGCCGAACCGCCGGCGTAGATGTCCTGCTGGCCGCCTTTGCTGACCGTGGTAAAGCTGGCGGCGCCGCCGGTGAAGACGGCCTGCTCGCCGCCGCTGCTCACCGCGGTGAAACTGGCGGTGCCGGCCGAAAGCACGTATTGGACCGCACCGCTGAGCAGGCTGGCGTCGTTCTGCGACGCCCCGGTGAAGGTCACGCCCGAATAGACCCTGACGTCGGCCACGCCGGTCGAAATCACCGTGCCGACGACGGTGGGGGTGCCGATCGTGCTGCCGGGCAGGGCAATCAGGTAGCCGCCGGACTCGATGGTCGTCGCGCCGGCCGTGGCG
>DATAZJ010000012.1:0-11267 GCA_036272115.1 Rhodopila sp.
GCGGCTGACCTTATCAAGAAAGCAGATGCTCTGACCGCGACCGATAAGATTTCGACAGTGGCCGATCCGTCGTGTCACCACATCGGTCCTTAGACCATGTGCGGCAAGTTTACAGCGATGGGGTCCTGGGCGCAGGTCTACGACTGGCACAACGTCATCATCAAGCATTCGAAGCCAGGTGAGCCGGACAAGGAAGAGACCTTCCGGGTGATGAACAATCTTCGGATGATTATTTGCGGCTGCTCGCGGTGGTCAGCCGCCGGCGGCGGCGCTGGTTGTTTGCACCGCAAGCTTCGTGCCGGTACCGGCCTGCCGCAAACGCAGAGCGATGACCGGTGATACAGAGCAGGGCGGTTCGTCTGTAAATCTTTTTTACAGTTTCAGCGCGCGCCGCGAGCCGGGCATTGATTGTGCTGAAAAAATTCGATGGCGCGGATCTTGCTGACGCGTCACCAGAGTCGACGGGCACCGCCATGAGTAATTCGCCGCCGCGTGCCTGATGACCAAAAGATTTCATAACAAGGAATTCAGAATGAAGAAATTTCTGCTGGCCGCGGCCATCATCGGATCGGCCGCCGTGACAAGCACGGCGAACGCTTCCCCTGTCGTGTTCGTCTACACGGACACTGTGGGCAGCACAAACATACCCGGCTTGGCGGCAGGATCGCCCCTTACGATTGATGTTTTCGCAGATAACGGATCATCCTCTCTCGCCAGCCAGAGCTGGAACGGCGGACAAACCAACGGATTCACGGTGACCGCCGCCGGCTACTCGGCGTCTTTCAGTGAAGTCTTCTCGTTCTCGAACGCACCAAACCAAAACGTTTTCGACACGGATGCCTCGGGCAATGTCGTTGGGTTCACTTTCCAGGGGACGGACGGTAACAGCGTCAATTCTGACAATTTCGATTCGTGGATCGGTGATACCGTGGTCTACGGTTTTGGACTTACCGATGACGTGGGATATTTCCTGGACGCCAAGGATATTCCCGCCAACACTGCCCACTGGACCGTGCAGTTCCTGCCCACCTCCGTGCCGGAGCCGCTGACGCTTTCGCTGTTCGGCGCGGGCCTCGCTGGCGCGGTCGCAATGCGTCGTCGCAAAGCCAAGCGAGCCTAAGACTGATTACATCACACACAGACGCGGCGCCTTCGGGCGCCGTTTTTGTTTGTGCTAAGCTGGCGTCCTGGCTGCAAGCGCGAAAAGCCGACCGTCAGCGATCCGGGAGGCTTATTCTAGCGTTGAAAATTGTCAGCGCACGATTCGACGGGGCATTACCAGTTCGCGACATGCAATAACCAACCTGCTAAGGCCATCGCACCGATAAGCAAGACGCCGACGCTCAATACGATCAGCATCTGCTCATGCAAATACCTGCCACGGTGTTGGGCTCGCCATCGTTGTTCTTCAACTGGCTCGATCTCCATTCGCACGCTCCGTAAACAGAGCAATCGATATATTCCAAGAGATATTTGCGCACCCCCCTAATGAGGGGAGATTCGCGAAGTTCCTTACAGGCCCATCCTGAATTGGCGCCTCTACCAGTTGTAATTGAGGCCCGCGATTCCCGTATAGCTTTGGGAGCGGGACGAGACGCTGCTGTCGAAATGCAAGTCGAGGTCCAGCCCGTACCGGTTGCGCAGGGCCGCGCCCAGCGAGATCAGCGCGGCGTCTTCTCCGGGCTTGAGCCCGTCGGTGGCAAAGCCGGAGCCGGGCAGCGCCGCAAAGGCCGGGTTCGCCGCGAACTGTCCCAGCGTGTCATGCCGCCAGGCCAGCCGGTCCGACAGGCCGAGGCTCCAGTTGGCGTCGAGCGGCAGGCTGCCGTCCTGGCGTGCGCCGAGCTCCAGTTCCGCATTGTTGCTGGTGTGCGACGCATAGCTGAGCGCATAGCTGGCCGCGCCCGACGCCGCCGTCTCGGTATAGGACGGCGCCTGGAACAGCTTGTCCTCCAGGGCGAGATAGGGCGTGATCCAGCCGAAATTGAGTCCGGTTTCGTAGCGCAGGCCATACATCGCCGCGCTGACCTTGCCCGTCAGATTGTCGCTGCCGCTTACCGTCAGCAGGCGATGGGTGGTGATGTCGTCCAGTGCAAAGGCGCCGGCAAACGATCCGTAGAAGCGCGGTCCCAGCTGCAGCAGGCCATAGACCGCGCCTTGCACGCCCGTCGCGCTGCCGCGGCCGGCATCGTCCGCCAAATGGAAGCTCGCCGAACCGGTGGACAGTGCGCCGCCCAGCGTCAAAGCTGGAGAAATCGCCCAGTCCGCGCCGCCTGCGAAGCCCGAAACGCTGGTGTTCAGCTTCTGCAGGTCGGCATCGGCATCGCCTGCGATCATCGTGGTGCCTGCGAAGCCGGATATCCAGGCCTCATGCTGCGGCGGCGCGCTGCCGCGGCGCGACGGCCGGTCCTGGCGGTCGCGGATGTGATTGAAGATGGTATCCATGAAGGAATCGAACAGGGCGCTGCCCGCTTCGGGAATGTCGCTGCCGATCTCGCCGGCCAACTGTCCCGCATCGCTCGCCAGGGTCGCGGAGGAAAGGTTGCCCAGGGTCTGGAATTGCGCCGGCAGCGTGCCGCCCGCTGCGATTGCGGCATCAATGCCGCCGATGACGCCGGTCTGGTTGGCGGTGGCGCCCGTCGGCAGCAGCGGCGACAGCTTGTCCAGGCTGATTTCCAGATAGACGTCATCGGCGTCATAGGACAGCACCGAGGTATATTGGGCTCCGCTGGCGGGCAGCGGCGCCAGGGTGAAGCTGCCGGTGATGCCGCCGTCAGCCGACAGCACCGCCACTTTCTGGCCCAGCAGATAACTGCCATCCACGCTGGCAACCGAAAGCGTACCCGCCAGGGTCTCTGCTCCGGTGACCGATAGTTTTGAAGCGGATGCAGACGTGACGTTGATCACCAGATTGCTGGCGCTGGAAAATGCCACCGATCCGTTCACCGACAGGGTTCCGGCCCCGGCCACACCCGGCGCAATCGTGCCGCCGCTGTTGAGCGTGACGGCGGAGACCGTGCCGGTGCCTGCCAGCGTGCCGCCCGAATTGACCGTCACGCCGCTGGAGCTGGCGATGGAGCCGTTGACCGCCAGGGTGCCGCCATTGATGACCGTGGCGCCGGCATAGCTGTTGGTGCCGGACAGCGTCTGGCTGCCGCCTGTCATCACCAGGCCGCCTGCCCCCGCGATGCCGCCGGAGAATGCGCCCGCGCCGTTGGTGATGGTCAGTGTCTGGCTGCCCAGGGTCACGATGCCGGCGCCCGACAGCGCCGCGATGCGCGGGCTGCTGTCGCCGGAAACGTCGAACGTGCCGTTGTCGGCCACGCCGCTGGAAGCCGAGATGCTCCCCGGACCGGACAGGACCAGTGTGGCACCGCTGTCGATGGCGGTGGCGCCGGTATAGCTGTTGACGGCGGTGAGGATCGTGGTGCCGCTGACCGTCGTCACGCCGCCGGTCCCTGAAATCATGCCGCCGAAACCGGTGGTGTCGGACCGTCCAAAGGCTAGCGTTCCATTGTCCGTGACGTCGCCGATGATCGACCCGCTGGCGCCGCCATTGCCGATCTGCACGGTGCCCACGCTGATGACGGTGCCGCCGGTATAATTGCTGGCGCCGGTCAGTATCGTCGTTCCGGCGCCGATCTGGGTGACCTGGCCCGCGCCGGAAATCGATCCTGCGAACACATAGGAATCCAGCCGGGCGAAAGCGAGCGTCCCATAGTCGGATACATCGCCGATGATCGAACCCACGGAAATGCCGCGACCGACCTGCAGGGTTCCGGCTGCAATGGTGGTGCCGCCCGTATAGCTGTTGGCGCCGGACAGGATTTCGGTGCCGCCGCTGACGACGACGCCGCCGGCGCCGAGGATCGTGCCGTTGAAGGTGCCGGAGGCGTTGACGAAGTTCAGGCTTTTGCTGCCGAGATTGATGACGCCGGAGCCGGACAACGACGGCAGGCTGACGGACGATGCCGCCACGCCGGATATGTCGAGCGTGGCGTTGTCGACAATCGCGCTCGCCGCCGACAGGCTGCCATTGCCGGCCAGCGCCAGGGTGCCGCCGGAAATGGTGGTGATGCCGGTATAGCTGTTGGCGCCGGCCAGGGTCTGGTTGCCGCCGGTGATGGTAAGGTTGCCGGAACCGGCAATGCTGCCGGAAAATACGTCTCCCGCGCCGCTGATGATCAGTGTCTTGCTTCCCAGCAGGACGGTGCCGGAACCGGCGAGCGAGGTGATGGAGGCGCTGGTCGAGCCCGACACACTGGTGACGCCGGAGACATCCAGCGTGGCATTGTCGATCACCCGAACCGACGAAGCCAGGCTGGCGGTGTTGCCGAGATAAAGCGTGCCTGCCGAAATGGTGGTGGTTCCGGTGTAGGTGTTCGTTCCCGAAAGCGTCTCGCCGCCGCCGGCCAGGGTCACGCCGCCATTGCCGGAAATTCCGCCCGAAAATGTACCGGTGGCATTGGTCAGGGTCAGCACGCCTGTGCCGAGCTGCACCGTGCCCGCGCCCGACAGCGTTGTGATGCTGGCGCCGCCCGCCGCCGCCGCGATGGAGAAGATGCCGTTGTCGTTGACGCCGCTGGAGGACGCGATGCTGCCGCCGGCCGCCAGCGCCAGGGTGCCGCCTGAGATGGTGGTGGCGCCGCTATAGGCCTGGACTGCGGTGATGGTGGTGACGCCCGAACCGAGTTGCGACACCCCGCCCGATCCGGATACGACGCCGCTCATCGCGATGGCGCCCGAACTGTTGAACGCGAAGGTGCCGTAGTCGGCGACATTGGCGGCGAAGTTGCTGGCGCCAATCGACAGGATACCGGCATTGATGGTGGTGGTTCCGGTATAGGCGTTGGTCCCGCCCAGGAGTTCGGTGCCGCCATTGAGGATGATGCCGCCGCTGCCCTGGATTGTGCCGCCGAACGCGCCGGTGGCGGCGGTCAGGGTCAGGGTCTGGCCGCCAAGATTCACCACGCCGGTGCCGGACAGCGATTTGATCGACGCCCCGCCGGTGGCGGAGATGTCGAACACGCCATTGTCGGTGACGCCGCTGGACGTCGCAATGCTGCCGGTGCTCGACAGCGCCAGGGTGCCGGCCGTGACGGTGGTGAGGCCGGTATAGGTGTTGACCGTGGTGAGGGTGACGACACCGCCACCGGTCTGGGCGATGCCGCCGATGCCCGATATCGTGCTGTCAAAGTTCACATTGTCGGTGCGGAAGAAGGCGAGCGTGCCCGCGTCATAGACATTGCCGGCGATGGAGCCGCTGGTGCCGCCCACGCCGATCTGCAGCGTGCCGCCATTGATGGTGGTGCCGCCGGTATACGTATTGGCGCCCCCAAGCGATTGCGTGCCGGCGGTCAGGATCAGCCCGCCGGTTCCCGTGATGGCGCCGGTAAAGCTGCCCGCCGCGCTCGACAGGGTCAGGCTTTGCGCGCCCAGATTCACCGTTCCGGTGCCCGACAGCGACGCGATGGAAGCGCCGCTGGTGGTCTGTGAGATGTCGAATGTGCCGCCCAGGGCGACGGCGCTGGAAGACGAGAGGATGCCGGTGCCGGACAGGGCCACGGTGACGCCGCTGTTGATCGTGGTAGTGCCGCTGGTGCCGGTGGTGGCGTCGGACCCATAGGTGTTGCCGCTGTTGGTGAGGGTGATGACGCCGCCGCCGACGCTGTCGGTGAAGGTCATCACGCCGTCCGCGCCGGTCAGGGTGCCGCTCAGGGTCACGGCATGGCCGTCGGCATCGATGGTATTGTTGGGATAGTCCTCGACGTTGAAGTTGTTGGCGATGGTGGTGGAGGTATCGAGCTGCAGGGTGCCGCCCTTGAAGTTCGGGGTGGCGGTGGCGCCGATGCCGGAAGCCAGAACGGTCGCGCCGCTGTCGATGTCGACATCCGCCCTCGCCGCGCCCGGCCATGCCAGGGCGGCGCAGATCGCGGCGACCGAGACCGTCTGCTTCCAGCAGGATCGCGGCGCCGGGTGCCGCATCCGATTGGTGAATATCGCCTTTTGATTGTGTTGCACGGCGCCGCCTCTGCTGAAAGGCAAGACCGATAGGAACCGCGTGTTGCGCGCATGTTTCAGCGTGTAGCCGCGAACCGCGCCGATGCAACAAGCCGCAACAGCGTTACGGAATGCTCATGACATCCTCGCAACGCGAACATGCCGCCGGCGCGTCAGCCCTGCTTCACGGCGGGCACGAACATATAGCCCTCGTTGCGCACGGTGCGGATCAGTTCGGGCCGGCCCTCGGCGTCGGACAATTTCCGGCGCAGGCGGCTGATCTGCACATCGATGGCCCGGTCGTAATGTTCGCTCTCCGAGCCGCGGGCATAATCCAGCAACTGGTCGCGGGTCAGCACACGGCGGGGATGCTCGATGAAGGCGCGCAGCAGGCGGAATTCCCCGTCCGACAGGCTGACGACCTTGTCTTCGGGATCCTGCAGCATGCGCGCGACCAGATCGATGCTCCAGCCGGCGAAAGTCAGCCTGCCTGCGGGGGTGGCGGAACTATCGGCTTTCGTGGCGGCGGCCGGTTGCGCGCCGCCCCGCCGCCGCAGCACGGTTCGGATCCGCGCCAGCAATTCGCGCGGATTGCAGGGCTTGGCCATATAATCGTCGGCGCCCATTTCCAGTCCGACGATGCGGTCGATATCGGTGCCGACTGCCGACAGCATGATGACCGGCGGCCCGTCATTCTTCTGCAGCTTGCGCAGGGCGGAAAGTCCATCCTCGCCCGGCATCATCACGTCCAGCACGATCACGTCGTAGCGGCCGCCATCGAGCTTGGCGCGCATCTCGTCGGGGTTGCCGGCAGTATCGGTGCGGAATCCGTGCTTTTCCAGGAATGACGAGACGAGGTTGCGGATGCCGGCATCGTCATCGACAATCAGCACATGGGTGGCCAGGTTCATTGCCGGAAGAATGGCGTCCATGACGCTCAATTGCCAGCCGGTCATTCCCGGCATGTTTCAGGCCTGCAATCTGGCGCTACAAAGCGTGGCGTCTTCGCAACGGGACGGCGGGAAAAATTTCACGCGAGCCGGCATTCATTGTTACAAAGCTGAAATGCGCCGTAATCCGGCGGCAAAAGGACGGGACGATGTTTGTTCCGCCGCCGGGACGTGCCACGCGCCACTTCCCCTCCTTCCCCGCGCTACCGGCATTCCCGGCGGTGGTTCAGGTGCGCCGTCGAGGATTCCATGACAGTATCGCCATCATGGAAATGATACGCCGCTTGCGCATCACCGGGCCGCCGCTGGCGCTTCAGATCGTCGGGCTTCTGCTTGGCGGCCTCATCGTCGCGCAGCTGGTGACCCTGTTCCTCACCCTGCTGCTGCCGCCGGAGCCGCAGCCGCAATACGGTTTGGACTCCATCGCGCAGGCGCTATCCGGCGCATCGGTGGAAACGGGCCGGACGCGGCCGCTGCAGCGTATCGTGCAATCGGGTCCGCCGGCGCCCTCGGGACCCGGCTGGCTGACCTCGGAACATTCGCGGCAGGATCTGGCGCAGTTGCTGGGCCGGGATGAATCCGACGTCCGGCTTTATTTCTTCACGCCGCTGCCTTTTGCCGGCACTGCCCGGGTACCGACGCGCGACGCGCGGGCATCGCCTGTCGCGGCACCTGCGCGCGAGGCGTCGGTGCAAAGTCATCGCCTGCCTCCCGGCTTCATGTATGCGGATTACCAGGTCGCGCAGGCAGCGCCCGCCGCCCATTTCCCCGGCGGCGGATTTCCGGGGGGATTCCCGGGCGGCGGGTTTCCCGGCGGCGGCGTTCCGGGCGCGGGCATGCCCGGCGGCGGATTTCCCCATCCTCCATTGCCGTTGCCCGGCCAGGCCGGACCTCCGGGCATGCCGCAGGGCGCGGGACGAATGCCGGGCGGGAGCGAACGGCCCGGATTGCCGGGGGGCGAGGCGCCCGGCGACGGCGGACGCGCTCCCGGCGAGGCGGGTCAACATTTCCCCGGCGGATTTCCTGCCGGCGGCAGGCCGGACTTTCCCGGACCGCGTACAGTAATCGTCGCCCCGCCGGCCGCCAACATTCCGCTCGCCGCGATCCTGCCGCTCATGCCGGTCGTTCCTGACATTGCGCCGGAAGGCGACCGGCCGGCGCGGCACCACAAGGATGCCGTCGCCGAAGCAAGGCCAAAACCTGTCGTGACGCCGGCTGCATCCGCTGCACAGCTGGGCGTCGAGCATCTGCTTCAGCCGAAGCCCCTGCCCGCCGCGCCAAAAATCGTCCCGTTGCCTGCGGAAAAAAAGGTGTCTTCAGACCGCCCCCTCCCTGTTGTCGCACCGGCCCGCGGGCTGTTCGGCCTGGCGCCCGCGCCCTTCGTCGAGGGCGATTTCATCGCCGCCCTGCGGCTGGCGGACGGGCAATGGGCCCTGGTGCAGCCGCGGCCCGAGCCCTTTCCCAACAGCTGGCAGCGCCGCGTGCTGCTGTGGTTCGTGATTTCCTTCGCACTGGTGGCGCCGCTGGGCTGGATGTTCGCCCAGCGCCTGGTGCGGCCCATCACCGGCTTTGCCGATGCCGCCGAGCAGCTCGGCCGCGATCCGACCGCGCCCATTCTCGCGCTGGAAGGTCCCGCCGAGGTCGGCCGCGCCGCACATGCCTTCAACAAGATGCAAAGCCGGCTGCGCAGCTTCGTTGACGACCGCACCGCCATGGTGGGCGCGATCAGCCATGACCTGCGGACGCCCCTGACACGGCTGCGCTTCCGCATCGAGGATGTGCCCGACGAATTGCGCGAGGGCATGCTGGGCGAAGTCGACGAGATGGAACAGATGATCAGTTCCGTGCTCGCCTTCATCCGCGACGCCTCCGAACCCGGCTCGCGCGAGATGCTTGACCTGCGCAGCATTGTCGAGGACGTGGTGGAAGACGCCGTGTTCATCGGCAAGACGGTCACCCTGGAGAAAGGCGAGCCTGCGGCGGTCGAAGTCGATCCCCTGGGCATGCGCCGGCTGCTCGGCAACCTGGTGGAGAATGCCGTCAAATATGGCGACAGCGCGCGGGTCCGGCTGTTCACCGACCGCCAGGAAGTGGTCGCGGAAGTGCGCGACAACGGGCCGGGCCTGCCGGAAGAAGAATTGGAGCGTGTGTTCCAGCCCTTCTACCGCGCGCCCGCCGCGCGCGCATCCAGCACGCTTGGCACCGGACTCGGTCTTGCCGTCTGCCGCTCGATCGCCCGCGCCCACGGCGGCGATGTGCAATTGCGGCGCGGCGAGCGCGGTCTGGTGGCGCAGGTGCGGCTGCCGCTGGCCTTTGGCGCCGCGGTGCCGTGACGGAATGTTGAAAGCAATATTGCGCCGCCCACGCACCTTGATCGCGGCGATCTGGTTTGCCATGCCGTCCTGGGCCGCGGCGCAGGCGCTGACCCCGTGTGAGACCGGCGGCGAAGGCTGCACCGCGTCCGACGCATCGGCCTGGATGTCCGGTCTGCGGCTATGGACCAGCCTGTTCGCCGGCCGCTCCAGCCTTGCGGGGAACGCGGCGGAGGGAACACAGGACGTCGTGGCCAGCATCGCCGGCATGACGTTGGGTGCGGACAAGCAGTTCGGCCAGATCGTGCTGGGAGGAAGCCTCGGCCTCAGCCACCAGACATTCTCTTCGGGCACCGGCGGGGGCGCCAGCGATGACGTCGCCGTGACTCTCTATGCCAGCCAGACCCTGTTCACCCACGCCTATCTGGCCGAGGCGCTGGGCTATGGCTGGCATGACGTCAAGACCAGCCGCAGCCTGTTCCTTGCCGACGACGTGCTGCGGGCAAAGTACCGCGCCCATGACACGGGCGGGCGGATCGAAGGCGGTTACAGCTTCACGCCGGACTGGGGCGGCGCGCTGTCGCCTTTCGCGGCCTTTGTCGGCGACTCTTATCATCAGCCCGCCTATGACGAGACATCGGCCTCGCGCGCGTCCTTCTTTGCAATGTCGTATCAGGCCAGCACCCTGGCGATCACCCACACCGAACTGGGCCTGCGCTATGGCGATTACCTAGGCTGGAAGGATGGCAAGTCGCTCTCGGTGGACCTGCTTGCCGCCTGGGAACATGAGCTGGACGACAATCCGCTGGTCCAGGCCGCGTTCCAGACCCTTCCGGGATCGGATTTCATTTTGCGCGGCACCCGTCCGGCACAAGAGACGGCGTTGCTGGGCGCGGGGCTGCGCTACCAGGCACAGGACGGCTTTGCCTTCAGCGCGCGAAGCGACGCGCGGCTGGGCGCGCGCACCACGATCTTCACCGCCAGCGCCGGCCTCAGCTACAACTGGTAGCCACCGCTGCGTTTGCTTTGCTTTCCAGACCTCGCAGCTTTGCATCGGCGGGAACTCGCCGGACGGCGGTTCGCATCATCGCGTGCCCGATCGCAACATAGCGTTCATGCGATCTGGAGCATTCTGCATGGTCGCGTTTTGCCACGCGCCGAGCCAGGCTTGCGCCAAGAAAACTCTATATTCAGCAAGTCCATCCGGCGTAGCCTTGGGGCGGGAAGACAGGAGCCGACATGCCCACCGCATTCACCGCCGGCGAACTCGCCGCGTTCGAACGGACCCTGCGCGAGACCGCGCCCTCCTTCCCGGTCGCCACCGACCTTGACGCCGCGGCGGACATGACCGGTTTCACCACCGCCAGCGCGCCCGAGGGACTGCTGCTGAACACGGTGACACATCAGGGCAAGGTCAAATTCTATCTCAACCCGGTGGTGGCGCGGCAACTCGCGATGAACATCATCCGCGCCGGCAACCAGAGCGGCTGGTGGGACGCGCGGCTCAACCTGATCGCCAAGGACTGAGCCGTCAGCGCGGGGCGGCCAGTTTCAGAACATCCTTTGCCGCTTCGGCGCCTGTCGCCGCGGCGCCTTCCATGTAACCCTGGAAATTGGTCGAAGTGTGTTCGCCCGCGAAATGGATGCGGCCCTGGCGCGCGCCTTCGTAGCCGCCGAACTTTGTGTACTGCCCGACCAGGTAACAGGCATAGCTGCCCAGCAGATTGGGATCGCGTGCCGGGCAGCTGAGCGTCGCGCGACCGGTATAGTGTTTCGCCGCACCCGGCCATACCGTTTCCAGCTGCGCTAGAAATTCGCGCGCGTAGCGCTGCACGGCCACGGAGTCCGATGTGTTGTAGGCCTGTGGCGGCTTGAAGCGCGCACCTCGTGTGCCGGTGAAATTGTTGAGCACGCCGCAGCGGCCGGACTGCGCCAGCGCCGCATCCCAGGTGTTCTGGTAGCCTTCGCAATAGCTCTCGCCATTGCTGCTGCCCGGCCACGGACCTTT
>DATAZJ010000013.1:0-2939 GCA_036272115.1 Rhodopila sp.
GGTTGCCTGGCGCTGTTGCTGGTACATGCGCTGACCGGCGGTCGATGGGGTATCGCGATCCGGCCATGGTTGTTGCTGGGGATAGGCGGGTTGCCGCTGCTGCTACCGGCGGTCGTTCCGGTGCTGGTATTGGTGGCGCACCTGTATCCCTGGGCACGAAGCGATGCTCACCCTGCCAACGCGTTCTACTTGAATCTGCCGTTCGCCGCGGTGCGCTGTGTACTTTACCTTGCCGTCTGGTTCGGAGTCGCCGGCCTGGCGTTCTGGCGGTTGCGTCCGGCGACGGCGGCCGTTGGTTTGATCCTCCTCGGCCTGACGGTGAATTTCGCTGCGATCGACTCGCTGATGTCGCTCGACCCGCATTTCAACTCCAGCGATTTCGGCATGACGTTCGCGGCCGAGAGCGCCTTGTTCGCGCTCTCCGTCACTGTGCTCGGCACTGTGCTGAGCGGCCCTGTCGCCGAATCCGATCGTGACGACCTTGCCCAATTGCTGCAAAGCATGCTGATCCTGTGGGCGTATCTCGAGTTCATGCAACTGCTGATCGTGTGGCAATCGAACCTGCCGCCCGAGGCAGCGTGGTACGCCGTCCGATGGTCCGGCGTCTGGGGTGCGATCGCCGGCCTGACCGCTATCGGGCATTTTCTGTTGCCGTTCCTGGCATTGCTGGTGCCGAAGCTCCGCCGTTCCCGCCGCGGGATCATCGGCGTTACCAGCCTGCTGATCGTCCTGTCGGTCGTGCGCGGCTGGTGGCTGGTCCTGCCGGCACGGGGACACGGCATCAGTTGGATCGACATCGCCGCCATGCTGGCGTTGGGCGGCATTTCGGTCGGCTTCACGCTGCGCGGCCCGAACCTGCGCAACCGGGTGTCCCATGCCTGAACCAATCCTGCCGCCAGCCCGCTATGAGCGATCCGATGTGCCAATCCGGGTGGCGGTAATCGCCGCGCCGGGTATCCTGGTCGGGCTTTTGGCGTCGGTGCTGCTGGTGTGGTGGATCTATCCCGGATCGACGGTCGATCGGCGACTGCCAACTCCGCCGCCGCGGTATCCGGAGCCTCGTCTGCAAACCGATCCGGCCGCGGACATGCAAGCGTTTCTGGCGACGGAGCTGAAACGTCTGAACAGCGGCGGGTGGGACGACAAAAGCAAGGCCGCCGGCCACATTCCCATCGACGATGCCATGCGCCGGATCGCGGCTTCCGGCATTCCGGACTGGCCGAAATGATCGCGATCGCACTGCTGATCCTGGCGCTGCTGTGGCCGCACACGGGGGTGACGGCCGACCTGTCTGGCTTCGCCTACGACCAGCGGCTGGGCAACCAGGTGCCGTTGGCACTGACGTTCACCGATGCTCAGGGCGCCAATGTTTCGCTGGGCCAGGCCATCGGACACCGGCCGGCGATCCTGGCGGTCGGCTATTTCCATTGCCCCAGCCTGTGCGGGCTGGTCCGTAGCGATCTGATGAACGCCTTGTCACGGATGGACAACGAGCGTTCCTATAGTCTGATCGTGTTGTCGATCGATCCGTCGGAGACGCCCAAGGATGCGCGATCAGCGCGGTCCGCCGACGTCTCGGGGTTCGGTCGCCCTGGTGAAACGACGGATTGGCACTATCTGACCGGGTCCGCCGCCAACATTGCCGCGGTTACCCAGGCGGTGGGGTTCAAGTCGCGCTACGATGCGAAGTTCAAACAATTCCTTCATCCCGCCGGCCTGGTTTTTTTGACCGGGTCCGGAACGGTATCCAGCTATCTGCTGGGCCTTGGCTATCAGCCCCGTGATGTCGGTTTGGGAATAACCCGAGCGGCGAATGGCCTGACGGCTCGGGTTTTGCCGATTTTGTTGTTATGCTTTCATTATGACCCAACGACCGGCCGGTACAGCCTGGCGATCATACGGATATTGCAACTGGGCGGCGGGCTGACCATCCTGGCGGTCGGCGGAACCATCATGCTGGCCATGCGCCGTGAACGGCATCCGCGATGAAGCTGACCTTGCCGCTTGCCGCCAGCACCGGCGTCCAGACCGACCTTCTTCTGCTGGGTCTGCTGGCGGTTTCCATCGCTGTGCTGGGATTGGTGTTCGGGCTGATGCTTGTCTATGCCATCCGCTATCGCCACAACAGCCCGATCGATCGCGGCGCCCTGGCCGAGAAATCGTTCCGGTTCGAGATATCATGGACTGTCGGCACGCTGGTCATCTTCTTCGGTCTCTTCATCTGGGGATCGGCGATCTATGTCCGGCTGTATCAGCCTCCGGCCAATGCGCTGAAGATCTATGTGGTCGCCAAGCAATGGATGTGGAAGATCGAGCACGCCGGCGGCCAGCGGGAAATCAATGCACTGCACATCCCGGTCGATACGCCGATCGAGCTGGTGATGACGTCGGAGGACGTGATCCACGATTTCTTCGTCCCGGCGTTTCGCGTCAAGCGCGACGTCCTGCCCGGCCAGTATGAAACGATGTGGTTTCGCCCCGATCGCATCGGCACCTATCACCTGTTCTGCTCGCAGTTTTGCGGCACGGCGCATTCCAGCATGATCGGCGACGTCGTTGTCATGTCCGCGCAGGACTACGCCGGCTGGCTGACCACCAGCGGCGGCGGCGGCGATACATTGGCGGCGCAGGGCAAGGGTCTGTTTGTCCGTTACGGTTGCGCGGGATGTCATCTGGGCGGCGGAACGGTTCGCGCCCCGTCGCTGGTCGGGCTGTATGGCAGTCCTGTGCCGCTGTCGGACGGTAGCACGGTGATCGCCGACGACCGCTATATCCGTGATTCGATCATGCAGCCAAAAAGCCAGGTCGTCGCGTCCTATGAACCGATAATGCCGTCATTCCGCAACGTCATCCGTGAGGATGACCTGGTGCGGCTGGTGGCCTATATCCATTCCCTGGCGGCGGAGAAGCATGGATGAGCCAGATCGTCCTTCCGCAAT
>DATAZJ010000014.1:0-4869 GCA_036272115.1 Rhodopila sp.
TACGTGCAGGCGTTGCGGGCGGTGTGGACGGCGTGGGAGACGCGGGGGCGGCTGAACTTTGATAGTCCGCACTACAAGTTGACGCTGATGACCCCGGATTTCTCGCCGGAGCCGACGGGGCTGCCGATGGTGCCGGTGACCGTGGCGGCGGTGGGGGAGGCGATGCTGCGGGTCGCCGGGCAGGTCGGCGACGGGGTGCGGCTGCATCCGCTGTGCTCGCGGGCGTATCTGGAGCAGGTATGCATGCCGCAGATGATGGAGGGCATGCGGCGTAGCGGGCGGTCTCGATTGAACTTCGATGTGCATGGCGGGGGATTTGTCTGCACCGGGCCGGATGAGGCGACGGTTGCCGCCGAAATGGAAAAGGCTCGGCGGCGTATCGGTTTCTATGGATCGACGCGGACCTATCTGCCGATCCTGGCGCTGCACGGGTTGGAAGATTTGGGTGGAAAGCTGCATCGGATGTCGGTGGAGGGGCAGTGGGATCGGATGGGGGCGGAGGTTTCCGACGATACCGTGCGGATTTTTGCTGCCTGCGGCACGTATGATGGGCTGGCCAAGGCGATCGAGGAACGGTTTGGCGGGGTTGCCGATTCGATCGACCTGCATTTTCCGGCGGGTATTGCGCCTGGGCTGGCGAAGGAGTTGGTGAGCGATATTCATCGGATTCCGCACACCTTCGCGGGTTTCAATACGAACTGGTAGGGGAACGACCATGGCGACGCCGATGTTCCGTTTCGATCCCGTTGAACTGCCACCGGAGGCGCTGGTCATGCGCGCCGAGGTGCGGGACTTCATCAAGGAAAATGCCGAGCTGATGAAGTTTCCGCGGGGGGATTTCAATCGCGAGTTCAGCCGGAAGATGGGCAGGCGCGGCTGGATCGGTATGACGTGGCCGAAACAATATGGTGGGCAGGAACGCAGCGCTTTTGAGCGCTATGTGCTGATCGAGGAGATGTTGGCGGCGGGGGCTCCGCTGTCGGCGCATTATACCGGCGACCGGCAAAGCGGGCCGAATATCCTGCGGTTCGGGACGGAGGAGCAGAAGATGTTCTTCTGTCCGAAAATTGCTGCGGGGGAACTGACGTTTTGCATTGGGATGAGCGAGCCGAACTCGGGTTCCGATGTGGCGGGGACACGGACGCGGGCGGTTAAGGTCGATGGCGGTTATCGCATCAATGGCAGCAAGCTGTGGACGTCGAACGCGCATCGGGCGGACTACGCGATCCTGTTCTGCAAGATGGGCGGTGGTGGCTATGACGAAACGGATCGGCATGCCGGGGCGACTCAGTTCCTGCTGGACCTGAAGCTGCCTGGGATCGAGATCAGGCCGGTGCTGAACCTTTTGGGTGAGCACCATTTCAATGAGATTTTCCTGACGGATGTTCTTGTTCCGGATGATCGGCTGCTGGGGAAGGAGGGAAATGGCTGGAACCAGTTGACCAGTGAGTTGGCGTTCGAGCGCAGTGCGCCTGACCGGTTCCTGGTGTTGTTCCAGATGCTGCGGGAAATGGTGCGGATGGCCGGCCCTTCTCCGGATAAGGCGACGGCCGCGGCGCTGGGGAAACTGATTGCTCAGTTGGCGACGCTGCGCAGTATGTCGCTGTCGATCGCGGGGATGCTGCATGAGGGGTTATCGCCCAATAACGAGTCGGCCGTGGTGAAGGATCTGGGCACTCGGTATGAGCAGGACATTCCGGTGGTGGCTCGGCAGTTGTTTCCGACGGAACCGGAGTTGGAGGCGGTCGAGACTTATGTGTCGATGATCGCCAGCAGCACGATGAATGCGCCGCGGTTTTCCATCCAGGGTGGGACTCGGGAGATATTGCGCGGGATTATCGCTCGTGGGCTTGGGTTGCGCTGAAGGGGGATTTTTATCATGGCAATGCGCGACGAAACCCGGATGCTGCTGGAAAGCATGACGCGGCTGTTCGAGGACAAATCCACCAAGGCGGTGATCGATCGGGCGGAGAAGGGCGAGTTCGCCGCCGATCTTTGGCAGGTGGTGGCGGAGACGGGGGTGCCGCTGGCGGCGTTGCCGGAATCCGCTGGTGGTGCGGATGCGGAATGGTCCGATCTGTTCGCCGTGCTGCGGGTGGCGGGGCGGTATTCCGTTCCGCTGCCGTTGGCCGAAACGATGTTGGCCGGTTGGGTTGCCGCTAGTGCGGGGTTGGAACTGTCCGATGGGCCGATGACGGTGGGGCCGGTGCGCGGGGCCGATCGGCTGACGGTGGTGCGTGATGGGAATGGCTGGCGGCTGTCGGGGACGGCGTCTCGGATTCCTTATGCGTCGCATGTGGCGCGCACGGTGCTGATCGCGGATGGGCCGGATGGGGAGATGGCGGTTGCGCTGGATGGTGTTGGCGGCGCCGAGGTTACGGCCGGGAAGAATATCGCCAATGAAGCTCGGGATACACTGGCGTTTAGTGGTGTGCAGCTGTCGGCGGATGCGGTGGGGGCTTTGGGTGCCGGTGTTTCTCGCGGGGCGTTGTATCGGCGGGGGGCGCTGGCTCGGGCGGCGATGATGTCGGGGGCGTTGGAGCGGGCGATGGACCTCGCGGTGACGTATGCGCAGGAACGGGTGCAGTTCGGACGGCCGATCAGCAAGTTCCAGGCGGTGCAGCAGAATTTGGCGGTGCTGGCGGGGCAGACGGCGGCGGCGGTGGCGGCGGCGAATTTGGGGATCGAGGCGTTGGGAAAGACCGACGCGGAACGTGAGACGTTCCTGATCGCGGTGGCGAAGACGAGGGTGGGGGAGGCGGCGACACTGGCTTGCGAGATCGCGCATCAGGTGCATGGGGCGATCGGGTTTACGAAGGAGTATGCGTTGCAATTGTCCACGCGGCGGCTGTGGTCGTGGCGGGAGGAATTCGGGTCTGATCCGGAATGGGCCGCTCGGGTGGGTACGTATGCGTGTGCGAATGGGGCGGATGGGTTGTGGGAGATGCTGACGGCGGTTACTTGACCGTCAGGGATATCTTCAGTGTGGGACCGTGGGTGGCGTCGTCGACGAAGCTGAAGACGTCGGCGCCGGCGTAGCCTCTCGCGGGCGTGTAGGTGACCGCGATGCCATGTACCGGCTGTTTGTCGCAGGCGGCAAGCGGATTGTTGGGCGGGAACTTGGGAAAATCGTCTTTCGGTCCGATATCGACGCGACCATGCTCCGGCGGCTGCACCACCTTCAATTGGGCGAAGGCCTTCGGGGTGCAATCCGGGTTCAGCCGCGATGAGAAATCGATGGTGGTGGTCTGGCCGGCTTTAGCGATGACGTTGAAGTCGTGCTCTTGCGGACCGGTCGAGATCGGCTTCCAGACCACATGGTCGTCCACCGCGTATACGGCGCATCTGACGCCCTCATTCCGGCAGTCGGATAGGGCGCGGCCCAATGGGTCGAACCCACCGCTGGTGTCGGCGACCCTTCGCCCGGGTGAGATGACGAACACGCGCGGGAACGGGCGGTCGAGGAATTTTCGGTATAAATTCCGGCCCTTGTCGTTCAGGAACGGAACAGCCGCGACATCCGTGACGGCGGCGAATTGCGTGGGCGGTGGAAATGACAGCGGCAGGTCGCCAGGATTGACGTTTTGGTAGGGCATGCCGATTCGGGCCAGGAATTCGTCGATCCGTCTCGTCCACAGAGGCAAGACCTCGGGGTAGGCAAGGAAGTTGTGGGAGTCCTTCATAACGGTGCCGACGTCCAGCAGTTCTGCGCGCGCGCCGGCCCGCACGTAGTGTTCGTGCATGGCCTGCCACAGCGAAACGGCAAACAACTGATCGTTATCGCCATAGAACCAGATCGACGGAATCCGTGTCGCGGCACCGAATGCGGTGGCACCATCCAGCAGGGCGCTGTCGCCGCCGTTCTTGCAGTCGGATACCCTTATGCCGCCGTTGAAATTGACCAGGGCCTTGACGTTTGGGATGTTCAGCGCCCCCACGGCAAGCGTGTTCCAGCCACCCATGCTCTGGCCGGCGACGATGACCCGCCTTGTGTCGAAACGCGGGTCGTTCCCCAAATAGCGGATGACCGCGCGGATGTCCCTGGCATAGGCCAGGCCCGTGCCGGACAAGTCGCAGCCGAAATGATAGAGGGCACCGCCGGAGGTGGAGAAACCGCGCATCATCGGCGACGCCACGGCATAGCCTCGGGACAGGAAGTAGAATGCGGCGTTCGACAGATAAATTCGTCTGCCGCGATTGCCCATCGATACGTGGGTGGCGCCGTGGTTCATGATCACCAGCGGGAACGGTCCGTTGCCGTCGGGGTGCATGATAGTGGTTTGCAGGGTGACGGCTGGTGGGTCCTCGCCGCCTGGGATGCGGATCACCTGTTCGTTGAGCGAGGCGTCAGGTGGCGGGGCGGGATCGGCGGGTTCGTCGGTTCGGCCTGGCGTGGTCACGGCGAGGGCCAGGATCAGGGCAAGCACAGTCGTCAGGCGATGTAACAATCGCCTCGGGTTCGGCGCCATTGCGGGTCCATGCGAAGAAGCAATGCCAACGGTCGACCGGTCAAGGCGATCGTAACAATGGTAAATCTATCGTACGTCCGCGGTGCGATCAATCGTCATGGCCGGGCGCCTGCTTCGGGCGTCCCGGCCATGACGGTATTTGAGAGTCGCTGTCAGCGCCGTTAGGTATAAGTGCCTCGAAGTTGGTGCTGCGGCCCAATCCAGGCATCTCGGGCAGAGGCCCGTTATGCAGGCCTTTTCCGAGACCCGCACCGCAAGTCGTGGATGGCGGGCCTTCGCCCGCCATGAGTGCGTCCGTGAGGACGCTTTGTCAGCACGGTGGAAGTCCGTGTCTGGGTTGGTCGCAGCCCAGAAATTGAAGGTAACTGCGTCGCCGCGAGGCGGGGTTGAGAGCAACCGG
>DATAZJ010000015.1:0-3989 GCA_036272115.1 Rhodopila sp.
GCACGCGGAACCTGATACTGGCTGTCCTCGACGATATAGCGGATCTTCCGCCCGTTGATCCCGCCTTTACTGTTGGCTTCATCGAACATCAGACGGATGGCGTTGGCGTTGTTCACACCCTGGATTGCGGTCACCCCCGAAAGATCAGTATCGGTTCCAATCAATATCTCGGTATCGGTAACACCCGGAACCGGTTCGGCCGCACTCGCTGCCGAGATACACAGACTTGCCAGTCCGAACGCCGCCGTTTGCAGAAACCCTCGTATTTTACGCATGATTTAGCCTCCCATATCGACGTTTTTGCCGAAATTCACCCTCTCTCCGGAGGATTGCAGGCCAAATCACCATAAGTGCTCGCACCGTTGCACTCAATTTATTTCGGTATTTTACAAGTGCATCGCTCATTTATTCCAGCTATAAAGAAATTGGACGTTGAAGCGCCGGACATGCCGCAAGGTAGAGCCGAATGTTTTACTTGGACCCTCGGCAACCCCGCTCACCCGCCGCGGACCCCAACCCTGTTCTTCCGCCCCCCAATCCGCTATCCGGGACCGCAAAGGAGTCCTGCCATGACCTATCTCGTCGCCGATGACCTGCCCACCGCCCCCGCCGGAGACCGCTTCCGCGCCCTGCTCGCCCGCCCCGGCATCGTCCAGCTTCCCGGCGCGCATAACGGCCAAGCAGGCCTCCAGGCCAAGCAGGCCGGTTTCGAGGGCCTGTATCTCTCCGGCGCCGCCATGACCGCCTCCATGGGCATCCCCGATCTCGGCATGATCACCGTCGACGAAGTCTGCTTCTTCATCCGCCAGATCGCCCGCGCCACCGGCCTGCCGCTGCTGACCGACGGCGACACCGGCTATGGCGAGGCGCTCAACGTCATGCACATGGTCCGCAGCTTCGAGGATGCCGGCGCCGCCGCCGTTCATATCGAGGACCAGCTTCTCCCCAAGAAATGCGGTCATCTGAACGACAAGAAACTGGCCGACCCGCACGACATGGCCGCCAAGATCGCCGCAGCCCGCAAGGCACGCCGCCACCTCTACATCATCGCCCGCACCGACGCCGCCGCCTCGGAGGGCATCGATGGCTCCGTCGGCCGAGCGAAACTGTTCCTGGAAGCCGGCGCCGACGCGATCTTCCCCGAGGCGCTGGTGACCGCCGAAATGTTCAAGGAAGTCGCCGCCCGCCTGCCGGGCGTTCCGCTACTGGCCAACATGACCGAATTCGGCCGCACCCCGTTCTTCACCGCCGCCGAATTCGAGGCCATGGGCTACAAGATGGTGATCTGGCCGGTCAGCAGCCTGCGCGTGGCCAACAAGGCGCAGCAGAAACTGTATGCCGCAATCAAGCGTGACGGCGGCACCCACAACATGGCCGATGCCATGCAGACCCGTGCGGAGCTTTACGCCACCATCGGCTACCATGATTACGAGGCGCTGGACGCATCCATCGTCACCACGATCATTCCGCAGGCGATGCCGCAACGCGCATAGCGCCGGCCTTGCGGCCATAAGCGACAAAAGCCGCGATCGGGATAGCGAGCCCATCGTCGTCCCGATACTCGGCCGCCGCCCGGTCGATCGCCGCGACAATACCGGGGATCGCGGCGATGGGCTGTGCCTCGATCAGCGCCGCCATCCGAGCCGTACCCGCCCGCAGCGCATCCAGCAGCGCCCGCCCATCCGCCTGACGCCACAGACCAGTCAGCCTGCGCGAACCGATCCCGGTAAAATCGGCCTGCTCCAGAGCGGCCGCACAATCGGCCGGCGTGCCAAACCCACCGCCGGGCGCCGGCGCTCGGGATGCTGTCATGTCGCCCATCAGCCGAATGGCATCAAACACCAGTTTCCAAGCGATATTCTCGCTGGGTGCAGCCCAGATGGTGAATGCCAGACAACCGCCAGGCCGCAACACACGATGCGCCTGCCGCAGCGCCTCGATCGGCCGAGGCACGTGGTGGATGCCGAAATTGGACACCACCGCATCGAACTGCCCCACCGGATACGGCAACGCTTCCGCATCCCCCTGGTCGAACACGATGCCCGGGTGCCGCGTTCGGGCAACCCCCAGCATGGCGGCGGAGAAATCCAGCCCGCGCACGGCAGCACCGCGTTCAGCCGCCCCCGCGGCGACAAACCCCGGCCCGCAGGCCACATCCAACACCGACTGGCCGGCGCCAACCCCGGCGGCATCCAGCAGCGCCGGAATGAACCCGCGGGTCGCGGTGGCGAAGGACGCCTCGTAACCACCCGCCGCCCGCTCCCACCCGGCATGCTCGAATGCGCGGATCGCGTCGTCGTCCGCCATGCTCAGTAGGTCTGGAACATGCGGGTGATCGCGTCCGGATCGCTGGTGACCGTCAGCGCCAAAGCCAACAGGATACGCGCCTTCTGCGGATTCAGGTTATCGGCGATCAGAAACCCGGCCTGCCGCAACTTCGTCCCGCGAAAGGTCCGTCCCGACCCGGCCCGGGTGGACTGCACGACGATAATCCCCTGCGCCGCCGCCTCGGTCAGCGCATCGATTTCGCCCGGCGGGCAAAACCCCGGCGCGAACCCCGCCGCGATGATGCCACGAGCACCCGCCGCCATGAACGCACGCACCGCCACGCCGTCACCCCCGGCGTAGGAATACGAAATATCGACCCGAGGCAGCGCGTCGATCGCCGCGGCGTCGAACGCGGTGTCCGGCGCATGCCGGCGGATCGGCCGCCGATAGAACGCGACCGCATCGCCGTCCGCGTGGCCCAGGACTCCGAAATCCGGCGTGCGAAACGTCTGCAACCGCATGGTGGAGGTCTTCGTCACCTCCCGCGCCGCATGGATTTCGTCGTTCAGCATCACCAGCACGCCCATGCCGCGGGCATCCGGGCTGGCGGCGACGCGAATGGCGTTGACCAGGTTCAGCCCGGCGTCACTCGACAACGCACTCGACGGACGTTGCGCACCCACAACCACGACCGGAACCGCGACCTTGACCGTCAGATTGAGGAAATACGCCGTCTCCTCCAGCGTCGCCGTGCCGTGTCCGATGACGATCCCGGCCAGATCGGGATGATCATGCACCAATTTCCCGCACAGCGCCGCCAGCGCCTTCCAGTCGGCAAACCCGATCGCCGGGCTGACGATGTTGCGATATCGCACGGCCATCACGTCAGCCACCAGCGCCGTTTCCGGCCAGCGCGCCAGGATCTCGTCGGCGTGCATGACGTTCCCGGCCGCACCGTAATCCTGCAGGTCCAGCGGCCCCCGCCCCAGCGAGGCAATCGTTCCGCCGGTGCCGATAAAGGCGACTTTCGGCTTGCTCATGCCGCCGCTCCCAGCACCGGCGGCCGGTTCCAATGCCAGCGCGTGTCCATCTGGTAGGCGCCGGCGACTTGCAGAATGCGCCCTTCCCCAAACGGCCGGCCGGCGATCTGCAATCCGATCGGACAGCCATTCGGATCGAACCCGCACGGCACGCTGATCGCCGGCAAGCCCAGGTAGTTGAACGGCCGCGTGTTGGCCGACACCGCCATGAATTTCGTTTCCGTTCCCGGCGGCCCGTGATCGATGTCGGTCTCCTTCAGCGTCGGCAGGCAGGTGCGGATCGTCGGCGTCACCAGGACATCGACCTTGGCGAACACTTCGGCCGCGAACGCCTTCAACACCGGTCCACGCCGGCTGAGCGCCTCGACATAGTACGCGGCGGGAATGGCATAACCGGGATACATCCGACCGCTGATATGCGCCCCATAGGCCTGCGGATCCGATCGCATCCACTCGGCGTGGATCGGTGCGGCCTCGACGCGGGAGACGATGCCGCCATACGCCGCGACCGCATCCATCAGCGGTAGCTCGAACCGGCTGACCGTGGCGCCGCGCCCCTCCAGCACCGCAAGCGCCGCGTCCATCGCTGCGACAACCGGTTCGTCCGCGCCATCGAGGAAAACATTTGTGGGCACGCCAACCCGCACGCCGCGCAGATCGTTATTCATGAACATCTCGTAG
>DATAZJ010000016.1:0-5377 GCA_036272115.1 Rhodopila sp.
GTCCGACCTGTTCAAGGATTTTCCGACATTGAAATTCCTGATCCCGCATGGCGGCGGCGCGGTGCCGTATCACTGGGGCCGGTTCCGCGGCCTGGCACAGGAGATGAAGAAGCCGCTGCTGACCGAGTTGCTGCTGAACAACATCTACTTCGACACCTGCGTCTACCACCAGCCGGGCATCGACCTGCTGACCAAGGTGATCCCGACCAAGAACATCCTGTTCGCCAGTGAGATGATCGGTGCGGTCCGCGGGATCGATCCGGAAACCGGGCACTATTACGACGATACCAAACGCTACATCGACGCCTCCGCCCTGTCCGCCGACGCCCGGCTGGCGGTGTATGAGGGCAACGCACGACGGGTGTTCTCACGTCTGGATGCGGCGCTGAAAGCAAAGGGGCGCTAACCGGATGCTGTTCGCGAAGACCCCGGGTTGGCTGGACTGGTATGCCGGCCCGTCCAAACCCCGGTTTCAACCGCCGGCGGGCGCGGTCGACGCGCATTGCCACGTGTTCGGCCCCGGTGCGGAATTTCCCTTCGCGGCGGAACGTAAATACACGCCGTGCGACGCCTCGAATGAGCAGTTGTACGCCCTGCGCGACCACCTTGGTTTCGCACGCAACATCGTCGTGCAGGCCACCTGCCACGGCGCCGACAACCGGGCGATGCTCGATGCCCTGGTGCAGTCCGGCGGCAAGGCCCGCGGCATCGCCACCGTGCGGCGCGACATCGCCGACGCCGACCTGGCATCGATGCACGCGGCCGGCGTCCGGGGCGTACGCTTCAACTTCGTCAAGCGCCTCGTCGACTTCACCCCCAAGGACGAGCTTTTGGAGATTGCCGGCCGCATCGCCAGGCTGGGCTGGCACGTGGTGATCTATTTCGAGGCGGTGGACCTGCCCGAACTCTGGGACTTCTTCACCACCCTGCCGACAACCGTGGTTGTTGACCACATGGGTCGCCCGGACGTGACCAAGCCCGTGGACGGCCCCGAATTCGAACTGTTCATTAAGTTCATGCGGGACCATCCGAATGTCTGGTCGAAGGTGACCTGCCCGGAACGCCTGTCAGTCGCCGGGCCGCCCGCCCTGAACGGCGAGCAGAACGCTTATCTCGATGTCATTCCTTTCGCCAGGCGTATCGTCGAAACCTTCCCCGACCGTGTGCTGTGGGGCACCGACTGGCCGCACCCCAACCTGAAAGGTCACATGCCGGACGACGGCCTGCTGGTCGATTTCATTCCGCACATCGCCGTTACGCCGGAACTGCGCCAGAAACTGCTGGTCGATAATCCCATGCGGCTTTACTGGCCGGAGTCACGCTGACTCAGGCCGCGGTCTTTCCCAAGGCCGCCCAGTCGAATTCGATCCCGTGGCCGGGTCGCTCCGGTGCCATCGCATTCCCCTCGGTGATGGCCACCGGCTGGGCGATATAGCGGTCCAGGCCGAAACCATGCACCTCCAGATACGACCGGTTCGGCACCGCCGCGAGCAGATGCACCGTCAGGTCGTGCGCCCCGTGTGAGGTCAGCGGCAGGTTGAACGCCTCGGCGAGGTGGGCGACCTTCATGAATACGGTGATGCCGCCGCAATTGGTCACATCCGGTTCGGGGAAGGTCACCCCGCCGGCGGCGATCATCTGGGTGAACTCGTGCAGCGTATGCAAGTTCTCCCCGGTCGCGATCGGCACCCCGCCTTCCCGCACGATCCTGGCATGCCCGGCGATGTCGTCCGGAATGGTCGGCTCCTCCAGCCATGTCAGATTGCTGTCCCGGAACGCCCGCGCGGCGCGTATCGACTGATCGACCGTCCAGCGCATGTTGGCATCCGCCATCAGCGGGAAATCGTCCCCCAGATGCGACCGCATCGCCTGAACACGAGCCCGATCCTCCGAAAGCCGGTCGCGTCCGACTTTCATCTTTATCGCTCGGAACCCCTTGGCCAGGTTGTCGTCGGTCTGCTTGAGCAAGGCGTCGAGGGTCAATTCCAGATCGATGCCGCCGGCATAGCACGGCACCGCCGGGTCAAACCCACCGAGCAACCGCCACAGCGGCGTGCCCAACCGGCGCGCCTTCAGATCGTACAGTGCGATATCGCACGCCGAGACCGCCAGGCTGGCCGATCCGCCGCGGCCGCCGTAGTGCAGCCGCCACCACATTTTCGTCCACAACGCCTCGATCTGATCCGCATCGGCGCCGATCAGCACCGGCCGCAGTCCCTGGTCGATCAGCGCATGCACCGCCGCGCCGCCGGTCCCGACGGTGTAGGTATAGCCGACGCCTTCCGCGCCATCGCTGTCGTGCAGCCGCACCGTGACCAGCTCGAAATGCGTCATGGTGCCGTGCGTGGAGTCGGACAGCGGCACCGGCAGCCTGATGCGGTACAGCGTGGTTTCGAGTGTGGTGAGGGTCATGGCGATTCCTTCGTTTTCCGCAGGATCGGCCCGACGGCAGGGTTGTCAATCGCGCGGGCAAAACCGCCCTCGACATCAAATAATTGCGCCGCTGGCTCTTATGAATCGAACAGAGTTGTCCGACTCCATGCAATGCGAGCACAATGGTTTGGTATTTCCTGGAGTAATATCATGCCGCCAGCCAAGAAAGCCGCCCCCGCCAAGAAGGCAGCCGCTCCGGCCAAAAAGGCCGCTCCGGTCAAGAAAGCCGCGCCGGCCGCCAAGAAAGCCGCCGCGAAAGCACCGGCCAAGGCCGCGCCACAGCTTACCATCACGCTGAAACAGATCGCCGCCGAGTTGGCCGAAGGCCGCGACCTGCCGAAGAAGCAGGCAGAGAGCCTGTTGAGCGAGATGGTCGCGCTGACTGCCGAACACCTCAAAAAAGGCAACAAGATCCGCCTGACCGGTCTTGGCATCCTTCAGGTGAAGGCCCGCGAAGCCCGTATGGGACGCAACCCGGCGACAGGTGCGGCCATCCAGATCAAGGCCAGCAAGAAAATCGCCTTCCGCCCGGCGAAGGAACTGAAGGAGGCGGTTTAGGCCAGGTCATCCGGCCGGTACCACGCTGCAAGGCGCGGGTGCATGGGGCGTATGTCGGAAACCACGGTGCAGTGCAACGAAGCGTGGACTACAATGGCTTCCGCCATCGTGCCCACGCTATCGTGAGGCCGGTGGACATCATCGTCCACGATCCAATCTAATGGGTCCTCAACGACACGGATCGCCATGCCACCGACCATCGATGAAATCGAAGCCGCCGACCGGCAGGCGCGCGAATGGCACTGGCCGGCAGCGGAACCCGCGCCCGTCGGCACACAGTTTCACCGCGACGCCGCCTGCCGCATGTTCCACGACACCTTCAACCCGTACAAGCCCTCCGTCATCGAATGGCCGAAGCTGGAGCCCGAGGCGCTGGAACGGCTGACCAGCCTGCCGATCTGGGACATCGCGGTCAACACAGAGACGAAGGCCCGCGCGCGTATGATCGCCTACGGTGAGTCCGTCGACGACGCGGCGTGGCGGGAGGCGATCAGCCGCAACGGCTGGGAAGAGGGCCGCCATAAGGAAGTATTGGCCAACCTGGTCACCAGCTACGGCATCAAGCTGGCCCCCGAACCACCCGACCAATTGCCCGCCGATCCGGAGTGGGGCTACCTCGTCACCGGCTACTCCGAATGCATCGACAGCTTCTTCGCCTTCGGCCTGTTCGAGGTCGCGCGCCGGTCAGGCTATTTCCCCCCTGCCCTGGTCGACACGTTTGAGCCGGTGATCCAGGAGGAAGCCCGCCACATCCTGCTTTTCGCCAACTGGCTGGCCTGGCACCGCAGGCGCCTGACCCCCTTGCGGCGGATCCGGTTCGAGTTGCGGGTCATCAGAGCGTGGATTTTTCTGGGGTGGGAGCGGATTGGCCTGGCGCGGGACATGGACGCCGGCGGCGACAAGAAACCGGCGGTCGACAACAATTTCACCCTGACCGGCAGCAAGGCGGTCAGCGACGTGGACATCAATCCGCTCGATCTGATGGTGATCTGCCTCAGCGAGAACGACCGCCGCTTCGCCGGCTACGACCCACGCCTGCTGCGCCCCACCACCACCCCGGCGCTGGCACGTTTCGCGGTGCGCCTCGGGCGGTTGTTCCGCCGGCGTTCGTCGGGTCGGCCGGTGGAACCGGCGGCACCCTGAGATGTTAATCCTCCGCACACCTGATCCTGCTATCCGGATTGGCTATCGTCCGACATAATGCGGTTACAGCCCGCTGGTGGAGTGTCTGCCATGACGTCAACAGTTCCGTCGCCAACAGTCTCATCACCAACAGTCTCATCAATGGTGCGCCGTGCGACTGTCGCGGTGGCATTGTGCGCGGCGATGGTTGGTTTGGCGGGCAGCCCAGCCCACGCAAGGGTGTTCATCGGGTTTGGCTTTCCGTTTTTTGGTCCCGCCTACTATCCGCCGCCGGCGTATTACCCGCCGCCGCCGGTCTACTACGCACCGCCGGTCACCTACGCCCCCCCGGTGCAGACCTACAGTCAGATGCCCGCACCCAGTGGCCCCGGCCAGACATGCTATGCCGGCCCCTACGTGTGCCCGATGGAACGCCCGACCGTCACCGGCGCCAACTGCTATTGCCCCGGTAACGGTGGCACGCGGGTTTGGGGCAGAGCCAACTGATGCCGGCAGGCCACGCTCGGCCCGCCCGCTCATCCCGCCGGACAGAGACCCCCCACGGTTCCACTCCGGAACAAGCGGATGACGCGAACACGGCTCAGGCTGCGCCGATCGAGGATTATGCCCTGATCGGCGATTGCCACACCGCCGCATTGGTCAGCAAAGACGGTTCAATCGACTGGCTGTGCTGGCCGCGCTTCGACAGCCCTGCCTGTTTCGCCGCCCTGCTCGGTTCCCCCGACAACGGGCGCTGGCGGATCGCCCCGACCGAGACACCGGTGAAGGTGACACGGCGCTACTGGCCCCGCACGCTGATCCTGGAAACCTTGTTCGAAACGGCGTCGGGATCGGCCGCGCTGATCGACTTCATGGCGGTGGAGAAAGACTCCATCGTTCGCATCGTCGAAGGCCGCACCGGTTCGGTGAAGATGCAATTCGACCTGTCGATGCGGTTCGAATACGGGTCGGCGGTGCCGTGGGTAACACGCCTGAACCACGGCAGCGGGATCAGGGCGATCGCAGGCCCCGACCAGGTCGTGCTGCAAAGCGACATCAAGCTGCATGGAAGGGCGATGACCACGGTGGCGTCCTTCACCGCGGAACCCGGTCAGCGGACGCGCTTCGTGCTGACCCATGCCGCGTCGCATCTGCCGCTGCCGCGCCCGCCCCACGCGGATCAGGCGCTGGACGACACCGACGCCGCCTGGACCGCGTGGACCGGGCGCGGCACCTATCGCGGCACCTACCAGGTCGAGGTGCA
>DATAZJ010000017.1:0-5741 GCA_036272115.1 Rhodopila sp.
GTCTGCCGGCAATTTGAAGCGGGTGTCGCTGGAACTGGGCGGCAAGTCGCCGGACATCGTGTTCGCCGATGCCGATCTGGCGCAGGCGGTTCCGGGCGCCGGTATGGCGGTGTTCGCCAACTCCGGGCAGATTTGCAGCGCTGGGACCCGGTTGTTTGTGGAGAAGAAAATCTACGACGAATTCGTTGGCCGGGTGGCGGACTTCTCCAAGACGTTGCGGGTCGGCGATGGCAGCGATCCGGAGACCCAGGTCGGGCCGCTGGTGTCGCAGGAGCAGATGACCCGGGTCAGCAGCTACCTGGCGATCGGCCGGCAGGAAGGGGCGAGGCCGCTGTCGGGCGGGGAGCGGCTGACCGACGGTGCGATGGCGAAAGGGTTCTTCGTGCCGCCGACGGTGTTTGCCGATGTGCGGGATGACATGCGGATCGCGCAGGAGGAGATTTTCGGGCCGGTGATCTCCGCCATTCCGTTCACCGATATCGAGGAAGTCATCGAACGCGGCAACAAGACTCAGTTCGGTCTGGGCAGCGGCGTGTGGACCCGGGATGTCGGCAAGGCGCATCGGTTGGCCAGGGCTATCCGCGCCGGGTCGGTGTGGATCAATTGCTATCAGGCAATGGATCCGGCGGTACCGTTCGGCGGATACAAGATGAGCGGGTATGGCCGTGAGTCCGGCGTGCAGCATCTGGAAGAATACCTGAACGTGAAGGCGGTCTGGATCAAGACCGACTAGTCGCGATCGTTCAGCCGGCCCCTTCCGGCTTTTGCCGGGAGGGGCCGCTTTCTTGGAGAATGAGATATGCCGACATGGATGATTACCGGCTGTTCCACTGGGTTCGGCCGCGAATTGGCTCGTTCCGTGCTGGCACGGGGGTGGAATGCCGTCGTTACGGCACGCGATCCGGCGACGGTGGCGGATATTGTCGCTACGAACGCCGATACGGGGTTGGCGGTGCGGCTGGATGTTACGGATAACGCACAAATCGCCGACGCGGTGCGGCAGGCCGAGGCTCGGTTTGGCGGCATCGATGTGCTGGTGAACAATGCCGGGTATGGCTATCGCGGCGCGGTCGAGGAGGCGAGCGAGGCGGAAATTCGTGCCCTGTTCGATACCAATTTCTTTGGCCTCGTTGGTGTGACGCAAGCCGTGCTGCCGGGCATGCGCGGTCGAAAGTCAGGCTATATCATCAATGTTTCATCCGTGGGTGGGCGGATGGCGGCGCCGGGTTCGGGATTTTACTCGGCGAGCAAGTTCGCGGTCGAGGGCATGTCGGACGCATTGCGCAAGGAATTGAAGCCGCTGGGCATTGGCGTGATGGTGGTGGAACCGAGCGGGTTTCGGACTGATTTTGCGGGTCGGTCGTTGCGGCAGTCGGATCGGACGATCGAGGCTTATGCGCAGACGGCGGGTTTGCGGCGGAAGGAAAATATCACCAACGACGGACGGCAGGCCGGCGATCCGGTGCGTGCCGCGGAGGCGATCATCAAGGCCGTGGCGGCTGAGAAGCCTCCATTCCGGCTGGCGCTTGGTCGTTCCGCGGTCGAGCGCATACGCGCGGAGATGGATGCGCAGCGCCGCGATCTGGAGACGTGGGCAGACGTCGCCATCGATGCGGATTATCCTGTTCAGGGATAGTGTCGGGTGGCGTGCGCGTTCTCACGCCGGGACTGATTTTTCGAAGACAGGGATCCGATCATGCAGTATGTGAAATTCGGCGGTACCGGCTTACGTGTTTCCCGGCTTTGCCTGGGGACAATGACATTCGGGCTGCAATGCGACGAAGCGCGCAGCCATGCGATCATGGATGCGGCGGCCGCGGGCGGGATTGATTTCTTTGATACCGCTGATGTCTATCCGCTGGGCGGTGGTCGGACGACGGCCGGGCGGACCGAGGAGATTGTTGGCGGCTGGCTAAAAGGCAAGCGGCACGATTTCATTCTGGCAACCAAATGCGTTGGCCAGATGGGTCCGAAGCCTTGGGAATCGGGGATGTCGCGCAAGCACATCCTGGACGCGATCGATGCGTCTTTGCGGCGGCTTGGGACGGACTACGTCGATCTCTATCAGTTGCATGGCTATGACCGGTTCACGCCGATCGACGAGGCGCTGGAGGCGCTCGATACGGTCATGCGATCAGGCAAGGCCCGTTACGTCGGCGTTTCCAACTGGCCCGCTTACAAGATCGCTCGAGCGCTGGGACGGAGCGAGGTGAAGAATTTGGTGCGGATTGCTTCGGTACAGCCTCGGTATAATTTGCTGTTCCGGAGTTTCGAACGCGATCTGTTGCCGCTGTGCGAGGAGGAGGGGATCGCGGTCATCCCGTATAATCCGCTGGCTGGCGGGCTGTTGACCGGCAAGCATGACCGGCAGGCGCCGCCGCCGGAGGGGACGCGCTTTTCCCTGGGGACGGCGGCACGGCGGTACCAGGACCGTTACTGGAACGAAAGGCAGTTCGAGACCATCGAGGCGTTACGGCCGGTTGCCGTTGAAGCGGGCATGAGCATGGCGACGCTGGCGCTATCCTGGGTGCTGTCGCAGACGGCGATCACCGCCCCGATCATCGGGGCAAGCCGGCCGGAACAGCTTGCGGACAGCCTGGCCGCGGCGGAACGGGGACGGTTGCCGGCGGAGCTTTGGACGAAGCTGGACGATCTGACGCATGGCTGGCGGGCGGTCGACGCGGAACGCTGATCGACGTATCTCGCGTCTGGCATGGCTGACAAAGGAACCCACGGCTTATGGCTTTGACAATTCTGGTGACCGGCGCGACGGCCGGTTTTGGCGCCGCGATGGCTCGCCGCTTCGTTCGTGACGGCCATCGCGTTATCGCGGCGGCTCGGCGTGTGGAGCGGTTGGATGCGCTGCGGAACGAACTCGGGGCGGCGGTGCTGCCGTTGGCGCTGGATGTGACGGACGCCGTGGCTGTCAGCGCCCTGCCCGGCAGCCTGCCGGCCGATTGGCGGGAGGTCGATGTCCTGGTCAACAACGCGGGGCTCGCTCGTGGGCTTGATCCGGCCCACAAGGCAAGCATGGCGGACTGGGACCATATGGTCGCGGTGAACGTTTCGGGCATGATGCATATGACGCATGCGCTGCTGCCTGGGATGGTGGCGCGCAATCGCGGTCACGTCATCAATATCAGCAGCACCGCGGCGATCTATCCGTATCCGGGCGGGCACGTGTACGGCGCGTCCAAGGCGTTCGTCACGCAGTTCAGCCTTAACCTGCGGGCCGATCTGGTGGGGATGGCGGTGCGGGTGACGGACCTGGAACCGGGGCTGGTGGGCGGCACCGCATTCAGCGTCAACCGGTTCGGTGGCGATACGGCGCGCGCCGGTGCGGTGTATGCCGGGACGGTGCCTCTGAGCGCGAACGACATCGCCGAGGCTGCGGCGTGGGTGATCGGCCTGCCGGCGCACATGAACATCAACCGGATGGAGATCATGCCGACCTGCCAGGCGCCGGGGCCGTTGACGATCAAGCGGGTGTAGCGGGTCCCCTCCCCCGGCCGGCTGGCCGAGGGAGGAGTCCGTGGGTTAGGCGGTCAGGTGCGAAACGTTCTTGGTGACCGTGTAGTATTGTAGCCCTTCTACGCCGCCCTCGCGGCCGAAGCCGCTGTCCTTGACGCCGCCGAACGGGGTCTCGGCGCTTGATGCGACGAAGTGGTTGATCGACAGATTTCCGACCTCGACGCTCTCGGCCAGTTGTTCGGCGTTGCGGGCGGAATTGGTGAACGCATACGCCGCGAGGCCATACGGCACGGAGTTGGCCTTCTCGATCGCCTCATCCAGGCTGCGAACGCGGCTGATCAGGGCGAGCGGTCCGAACGGCTCCTCCCGCATCGCGCGCGCGTCATCTGGGATGTCGGCGATCACGGTCAGCGGGTAGTGGTAGCCGCGGTTGCCGATACGGGTGCCGCCGGCTGCAATTTTGGCACCTTTGCCCTTGGCGTCGGCGACGAACATTTCCATCGCCTCGATACGGCGTTCGTTGGCCAGCGGTCCCATCTGGTTCGCCGGGTCCATGCCGTTGCCTACCTTCATCGCCGCGGCCTTCTCGGCGAAGGCGCCGGTAAACTGGTCGTAAATCGCATCCGGAACGAAGAAGCGGGTCGGGGAAACACAGACCTGGCCGGCATTGCGCGACTTGCCGATGGCGGATTTCGCGGCGGTCGAGACCGGATCGATATCGTCACAGACGAACACTGGGGAGTGGCCGCCCAGTTCCATGATCGCGGGCTTCATGTGGGCGCCCGCCAGGGACGACAGGTGCTTGCCGACCGGAACCGACCCGGTGAAGGTGACCAGCCGGACGGACGGTTGCGGGATCAGGTATTCCGAAATGTCGGACGGCTTGCCGAACACCAGGTTCAGCACACCCGGCGGCAGGCCGGCATCGTGGAACGCCTGCACCAGTTGCACCGCGCCGGCAGGGGTTTCCTCGGACGCCTTCAGGATGATGGAGCAGCCGGCCGACAGCGCGCCGCCGACCTTGCGGGCCGGTGAGCTCATCGGGAAGTTCCAGGGGGAGAAGGCGGCGACCACGCCGATGGGCTGGCGCAGCACGGAATGGCGCATGCCGGGCTCGCTGGGGATGATGCGGCCGTAGATGCGGCGGCCTTCCTGGGCGTCCCACTCGATGATCTCGCAGCCGCGGATGATTTCCAGGCGGGACTGGGCGATGGGCTTGCCCTGTTCCAGGGTCATCGCCACCGCCATCTCCTCGACCCGGCCGCGCATGATCTGGGTGGCCTTCAGGATGATCTCGGTGCGTTTGGCCGGGGCGGTTCGGGACCACAGCCTGAAGCCTTCCTCGGCCGCCGCCAGGGCGTTGTCCAGGTCGGAGCGGGTGGCGTGGGGCACGGTGCCAAGGACGCTTTCGTCGTCGGGGTTCAGGACCGGGGCGCCGTCCGCGGTCTTCCATTCGCCGCCGATGTAAAGCTTCAGTTGGGGATAATTGGGCATTTCAGGATGTTCCCTTGCGGACGTGGTGACGGGATTGTCGGGTCGCGGAGGCGACCGGATACCGCCAAGCGGTAAGCGTTATTCCCGATTGGATATATCGCATCTGGTGGCCCATCTGGCAATGCCAGGGGGTCAGCGAACGGGGTTTTGAATGTCGGCGGTCATGTGCGAAGGTGGTCCATGCCAACGAGCCCACCCTTGCCGGATATTGCCGCGAAAATCGGCGTTCTGCCGTATGAGAAGAACGCCTTGGTCGACCTCGTTTTGGCGGAGGCCGTGGATCGCATCCAGGCGCGGGGCATCTCCGTCGGGGGGTTGCTGCAGCGCACGGGTGAGCCGCATTCCAATGGCCGGCTGAGCATCTGGCTGGACGACATCGGCACCGGCGAGACGCTTCGCCTCGATCAGCCGCGGGGACCGGGCGCGAAGGATTGCATCGTCGATCCGGATGCGTTGGCACAGGCTGCGTGCCTGTTGCGGCGAGCCGTGGAACAGCGGTACGACCTGATCGTTGTGAACCGGTTTGGCTATGCCGAGAGCGAGGGTGGCGGGATGCGGGCTGAAATCGCGGATGCTGTCTGCTCCGACGCGGTGGTGTTGATTGCCGTGCGGGAGTCGCGGCTGGCTGGACTGGAAGGCTTCCTTGGGGGGGCGGGTTCCGTGCTGCCGCTGTGTTCCGGATCTATCGCGGATTGGGTCGAGCAGGCTGTTGGCGGGCGCCGGCAGCGGATCGCCGGTCAGGTCGCGGGGGCGTAGCCGAAGCCGGCGAAAATGCG
>DATAZJ010000018.1:0-3387 GCA_036272115.1 Rhodopila sp.
GATCCGCAAGGTGGCATGGAGGCTGATCCCGTTTCTGTGTGTCGCCTACGTGATCAACGCCCTCGATCGGTACAACGTCTCCATCGCCGCTCTCACCATGAACAAGGACCTCGGCTTCAGCGCATCGGTCTACGGCCTCGCCGCCGGCTCTTATTTCTGGAGCTACGTCCTGTGCCAGGTTCCCGCCAACCTGATGCTGCGAAAATTCGGCGCCCGGGCCTGGCTTTCCATCATCATGGGACTCTGGGGCCTAGTCTCCGCCAGCACCGCCCTGGTTACAGGTGAAACCAGCTTCGTCTGTGCCCGTTTCCTCCTCGGCATCGCCGAGGCCGGCTATTTCCCCGGCGTAACCTATTTCATGATGTGCTGGTTTCCGGGCCGGCACCGAGGCCGCATGATGGGGTTTTTCTTCGCCGCAAGCGCCATCTCCAGCGTCATCGGTGCACCGCTGTCGGCAAACCTGCTGCGCCTCAATGGCCAACTCGGTCTCGCCGGCTGGCAATGGATCTTCATCGCCGAGGGCATCCCCGCCGTCATCCTCGCCCTCGTCGGTACCACGATGCTGCGCAACCGCCCCAGCGACGCCCCATGGCTGACCGAGGCCGAGGGCAAATGGCTGCAGAACCGCCTCGATACCGAGGCCGCGAACAAGCCGACGCACGGCCAAAGTCTGCTGCCTTCGATCTTCAATCCACAGATCATCATCCTCACCATCGCTTTCGCGTTCACCCTCTACGGCAGTTATTCCATCGCCTTTTTCCTACCGCTGATCATCAAGGGACTGGGATTGTCGAACCTTGAAGTGGGTTACGTCAGCGCGCTGCCCAGCCTGTGCACGGCGGCTGGCATGCTGCTGATCTCCCGCAGTTCCGACCGTTCCGGGGAACGCTTCTGGCACGTGATTTGTCCCGTGACGATCGGCGGATTGGGCCTGCTCGCCGCCGCCTTTTCCCTCGGAAACGTCTACTTCGCCATGGCGGCATTCTGCATCGCGCTGTGCGGCCTGTCTTCCACGCTGCCGGTATTCTGGAACCTGCCCACCGCCTATTTCGGCGCGACCACGGCGGCCGCCGGCATCGGTGCGATCAACACCATCGGCAACATGTCGGGCTACCTGGCGCCGCAGTTCACCGGCCTGCTGCATGATCGATCCGGCGGCTACGTCGTGCCGCTGGTGGTCGCCGCCGCGCTCGCGTTGTCCGCGCCCATCTTGATTGCCCTCTCCGGCATCCGGCGCTACCTGCACCAGCCCGACCGGCCGGTCACCGCGGAATCACCGATCGAAAAAACCGTCTAGATGACCGGCGGCGCAGCCCCAACCCCCGTCAAGGCGACGCAAGCCCAACCGGATCGAAGCCATGCCGAGCCAAAATCGCCTGCCCGCGCTCCGACATCACGAACAACGCGAAGCGCGCCGCCAACGGATGATCCGACAGCACAACCATCCCGTACGCCGGTCCTACTGACAAAGCCGCCGGTACCGTAACGGACACCAGCCCCGGCACCTCCTTCATCACCGGTCCCGACCCGCTGCAATAACCCAACATGATGTCCGCACGGTTCGCCAGGAACACGCCCTGGACCGCCCCATGCCCGGGAACCAGCGGCGGCGTGTTGGGTCCCCCCACCAGCTTCAGCGCCTTCGCCTCCAGGACAGCCCGAGCCCCCGGATGCACCGCGTTGGCTCGGGCGAAAATCGCCCAGGCATAGTCGCCGCCCGGATCCGCGCCCGGCGTCGATGTCGCCAGCCGCACCGCCGGATCCAGCATGCGGTCCAGCAAATTATCCGCCGTCAATCCAGGCCGTCCCAGCGCACACAACCGATTGCGCGTGAACATGATCACCGGCTGCCCGGCCGTCGCCAGTTTCCGAGCCTGCGCCATATCGGCCGAGGCCAGGATATCCGCCGCCTCACCATGCTCGATCCGCGCGCGCAGCACGCCGGACGGGCCGAACACCGGAGCGGCAATACTGCCGGGCGGGGCAGGGAAGTCCTTCACCATCTCCGTGAACGCGCTGCTCAGGCTGCCGGCCGCGTAGATACGCAAACCATCCGCCATCGCGGCCCCCGGAAACAGCATTAGCAGCAATAAGACAATCCGAATTCGACCCGCCATCTGGACCCCCGGCCACCGCGTGGCTATATCCGCTGCAGCATAACCGAAAACGCACTGCCAAGGAACCTCGACCATGTCGACAACCGAACAAACCCGCCCGGCCACCGCCAGCAAGCCGCGCCATGTGCGCATGCTGATCGACGGCGCCTGGGTGGACAGCGTGTCCGGAGACACCCTGGCGGTGGAAAACCCCGGCCGCCGCACCACCATCGCCTCCATCCCCCGCGGCGCCAAGGCCGACGTCGACCGCGCCGTCGCCGCCGCCCACAAAGCCTTCCCCGCCTGGGCCAAGACCCCACCGCGCCAGCGCGGCCGCCTGCTGCTGCGCATCGCCGAGGCGATGGAAGCCCGCATCGAGGAAATGGCCCGCATCATCGCCGAGGAAACCGGCAACGCCCTGCGCACCCAGGCCCGCCCCGAGGCCACCCTGACCGCCGACATCTTCCGCTACTTCGGCGGTCTCGCCGGTGAACTCAAAGGCGAAACGATTCCCCTCGGCGAGAACGTCCTCAGCTATACCCGCCGCGAGCCCCTCGGCGTTGTCGGCGCCATCATCCCGTGGAACGCCCCCGTCCTTCTCGGTGCCCTGAAAATCGCCCCCGCCCTCTGCGCCGGCAACACCCTCGTCCTGAAAACCGCCGAGGACGCCCCGCTCGGTGTCCTGCTCATGGCCGAAATCTGCCAGGAATTCCTGCCACCCGGCGTGCTGAATGTGCTGACCGGCACCGGCGAGGAATGTGGCGGCCCGCTCGCCCAGAACCCGATCATCCAGAAACTGTCCTTCACCGGATCGACCGAGGTCGGCAAGATCATCATGCGCGCCGCCGCCGAACGGATCGTTCCGGTCTCGCTCGAACTCGGCGGCAAAAGCCCGTCGATCGTCTACCCGGATGCCGATGAGGACTGGGTGGTGGACGGCGTCATCTCCGGCATGCGCTTCACCCGCCAAAGCCAGTCCTGCACCGCCGGATCAAGATTGTTTCTCCACCAGGACATTTTCGACAGTTTCCTCGACAAACTGACCACCAAGGTCCAGGCCTTGAAACTCGGCGATCCCCTGGACGAAACCAGCGACATCGGCAGCATCATCAACGAAAAGCAATTCCGCAAAGTCTGCGGCTACGTCGACGAAGGCCTGAAGCGCAAGGACGCCCGCCTGGTGTTCGGCGGCCTGCCCCCGAAGGACGGCCCGCTCAGCCAGGGCTGGTTCGCCGTCCCCACCGTGTTCGCCGACACCTCCAACGACTGGCGCCTGGCGCGTGAGGAGATC
>DATAZJ010000019.1:0-2241 GCA_036272115.1 Rhodopila sp.
GGGCCGCTACCAGACCCTGATCGGTCGACTGAGCCTGCGTCGGTAATACAACCCGCATTGTGGCCCAAACCCCCACCTTTGCGGGGAAATACACACCGGGCCATGACGATTTCAGCAGATAAAGCTGGTCACGGGCTGGAATGATCCCTATTTCCAGGCTGTTGACCGAAGAGACCTGAGCGGGGGCAGGAATACCCCCGGCAACACTGCGACACGCGGTGGACAGAAGGATCGCCCCTCCGGCACGCCCCGAAAGGCGCGGGACAAGCGACGGCGTTTCCGGCCACATGGCCGCGGCTGCGACCCTTTCCAACGGCTCGCGGCACGCGCTCCGTGTTACCCGAGACGCCGCCACCCCGCCCACGGCAGGGACCTACGGAAAAGGCTGTCTGGTTGTCCGCCGATGCCGCGCATCTAGAGGACGACTGAATGTTCAATTATTTCCGCAAGGAACTCGACTGGGGCGGCCGCAAGCTGGTCCTGGAAACCGGCAAGATCGCCCGCCAGGCCGATGGCGCCGTCATGGTCTCATACGGCGAGACCATTGTGCTGTGCACCGCGGTCGGCGTGAAGTCGGCCAAACCGGGCCAGGATTTCTTCCCGCTGACGGTCAACTACCAGGAAAAGGCGTTCGCCGCCGGCAAGATTCCGGGTGGCTTCTTCAAGCGTGAAGGCCGGCCGAGCGAGGCCGAGGTGCTGAAAAGCCGCCTGATCGACCGCCCGATCCGGCCGCTGTTCCCGGAAGGTTTCCGGAATGAGGTCCAGATCGTCGCCACGGTGCTGAGCTACGACAACGAAAACGACCCCGATATTGTCGCCATGGTTGGCTGCTCCGCCGCGCTGACGCTGTCGGGCATCCCGTTCTTCGGGCCGATCGCCGCCGCCCGCGTCGGCTACCACGATGGCCAGTACATCCTGAACCCGACCCGCGAGCAGTTGCAGACAAGCGAGCTCGAACTCGTCCTGGCCGGCACGACCGAGGGCGTGCTGATGGTCGAATCGGAGGCTCAGGAACTCTCCGAGGCGATCATGCTGGGTGCGGTGACCTTCGGGCATGCGGGGTTCCAGCCGGTGATCAACGCGATCATCGAACTGGCCGAACATGCCGCCAAGGAGCCCTGGCCGCTGAAGGAAAAGTCCGAGGAAGAGAAGGCACTGGCCGCCCGCGTGGACGCGCTGGGCCGCGCCGGCATCGCCGAAGCCTATCAGGAGAAGGTCAAGCAGGCTCGGTATGAGAAGGTTGGCGCCGCCAAGAAGGCCGCCGCCGCCGCGCTGACCGCCGAGGGCCTGGACGCCGACAAGGCCAAGGGCCTGTTCCACGACCTGGAAGCCGATATCGTCCGCAACTCCATCCTGGACACCGGCATCCGCATCGACGGCCGCGACACCCGCACCGTCCGGCCGATCATCGCCGAGGTCGGCATCCTGCCGCGCGCGCACGGGTCCGCCCTGTTCACCCGTGGGGAAACCCAGGCCTTCTGCGTCGCCACCCTGGGCACCGGGCAGGATGAGCAGGTGGTGGACGCCCTGCTGGGCGAATACCGTGAGAATTTCATGCTGCACTACAACTTCCCTCCGTACTCGGTGGGCGAAGCGGGCCGCATGGGGTCGCCGGGCCGGCGTGAAGTCGGTCACGGCAAGCTGGCGTGGCGGGCGATCCACCCGCTGCTGCCGGGCAAGGACAAGTTCCCGTACACCATGCGGGTGGTTTCGGAGATCACCGAGTCCAACGGTTCGTCCTCGATGGCGACCGTGTGCGGCACGTCGCTGGCACTGATGGACGCGGGCGTTCCGCTGAAGCGGCCGGTGGCGGGCATCGCCATGGGCCTGATCAAGGAAGACCGCGGCTTCGCCGTGCTGTCCGACATCCTGGGTGATGAGGATCACCTCGGCGACATGGACTTCAAGGTGGCCGGCACCGAGGCGGGCGTCACCAGCCTGCAGATGGACATCAAGATCACGTCCATCACGTTCGACATCATGAAGACCGCTCTGGAGCAGGCCAAGGACGGCCGCCTGCACATCCTGGGCGAGATGGCCAAGGCGCTGACCGGCGCCCGTGGCGATGTCGCACAGACCGCGCCGCGCATCACCATCATCAACGTGCCGAAGGAGAAGATCCGCGAGGTCATCGGCACCGGCGGCAAGGTGATCCGTGAGATCGTCGAGCAGACCAAGTGCAAGATCGACATCGACGACGACGGCACGATCAAGATCGCTGCCGTCGATTCCGAGCAGGCG
>DATAZJ010000020.1:0-15655 GCA_036272115.1 Rhodopila sp.
CCCGTTGGACAGTATCGCCGGCTTGTAGGACGACGACGCGGTCTGGCCCTTGACCACCGGATCGGCCTCGACGACTTCCAGCGTCACCGAGACCGGCAGGTGGATGGCCACCGGCTCTCCCTCGACCAGATCGACGACCAGCGTCATCTGGTCCTGCAGGAACGGCGCGGCGTCGCCCATCAGGTCGGCGGGGACGTGGGCTTCCTCATAGGTTTCCGGATCCATCAACACCAGGTTGGTGCCGTCGGTGTAGGAGTAGGTGTACTCCTTTTCCTCGGTGGTCAGGCGCTCGACGGTGTCAGCGGTGCGCCAGCGTTCGTTGGTCTTGTTGCCCGATTTCAGGTTGCGCATCTCGACCTGGATGAAGGCGCCGCCTTTGCCGGGGGTGATGATCTGCTGCTTCAGCACAGTCCAGCGGTTGCCCTCGTGCTCGATCACCTGGCCGGCGCGGATCAGGTTCGCCTGCTGTTTCATGGGTTGAGGTCCGTTCGAAAGAATGGGGAAAGGTGCGGGCTTCTAGACCCTGGAGGGGGCGGGGGCAAGGTTTTGGCTCAGCAGGGGATGACGCGGACGAACCCGGCTTCGGCGTAGGCGATGATCTTGCGATCGCTGGTGACGATCGGCATGCCGAGGTGGCGGGCAGTGGCGACTATGAGGCGATCCATCGGGTCGGCGTGGAAGGTGCCCGGGAGAGAGGACGCATCAATGGCGATAGCCGGGGTGATCGGCGCTTCCTTGATACCGGGCCCAGCCAGGAAGCGGGCGAACCAGGTTTTCGGGTCTGGCAGGCATTCCACCGCCGGCTGCCGCCCTGGCCTCGGCCGGCTGAGGACACCAATCTCCCATGCCGAAGTGGTTGAAACGAACATGCCGTCCATCAGGCCGGCATTCACGATGGCAGACTTGGCGGCTGGCGGCAGCGGTTCGCCATTCGCCAGCCAGATGACGACGCACGTATCGAGCAATACCGCCGGCGGCTCGGTCATCCGTGAAGATCGCCGTTCTCCGCGGTGAATGGCTCGTCCAGGATAGGATCGGTCAGGTCCACGTCGTCGGCGATAATGACCGAACCACGCATGAAGCCATGGATGTTGCGCACCGCGTCGGCAAGTTGGTCAGGCGGGGTGAGTATGGCGACAGTCTTCCCACGCTTTGTGATGATAACCCGATCAAGCTCGTGGCTTGCCAGACGATCAAGGATATTCAGGCATTTGGCTTTGAACTCGGAGGCGCTGATCGTCTGGGTGGTGGGCATGGATCACCGATTGGTCATGGGATGTGACTGGTCATGTAATATGGTCATGTTGCCGCTTCAAGCCGTATCCGCCCCGGTGTTCGGTTCGCCCGGCGCATGATCGCGGGCGCGTTGCCGCTCGCGGACCTGCTCGTTGGTCAGGCGGGCATCGTAGATGGAGCGCGGCTCGATCGTCCGGGCGATCAGCGTGGCGGTTGCCACCACGACAAGCATCGGGACGATCGCTGCTCGGGCATAGCCGGTCAGTTCCATCATCAGCACAATCGTCGAGATCGGCCCCTGGGTGGTGGCGGCCAGCATCCCCGCGGCCCCCAGCAGAGCGAACAGGCCGGGCGGGACGCCGGGAAAAACCCATGTCCAGGGCAGGCCGAGCGCGCCGCCCAACATCGCGCCAAGTGCGAGCGACGGGGTGAACAGGCCGCCGGGGGCGCCGCTGCCGAGGCACGATACGGTGGCGGCGGGGCGCAGCAGCACCAGGGCCAACAGCAGCAGCGGGGCGATTTTCCCGGTAATGGCCAACTCGGCGACATCGCGCCCGTTGCCCAGGAGTTGCGGGAAGGGGATCGACACCGCGCCTAGCACACCGAGCACCACGACCGGGGCGAGCACGCGGCGCCAACCGCGGGGCTTGTGGCCGTCGGCCCAGGCGACCGATCGGACGTAGACCACCGACACCAGGCCCACGACCGGGCCGGCCAGCACGGCCCAGGCCGCGCTTGAAATCGAACCGTGGAACAGCGGGATCACGTATACAGGTGCGTCGGGCAGGTACGCCCACGACACACCGGTCGCGACCAGCGAGGTGACCATCGCGGGCAGCACGAAGCGCAAGGCGAGGGCTCCGCGCAGGACCTCCAACGCGAACAGCGCGCCACCGAGGGGAACGCCGTAGGCGGCGGCCATACCGGCGCCGGCACCGCAGGCGACAAGCAGCCGGCGTTCCTCATCCGACAGGCGGACCCGGTCGGACAGCGCATTGCCTATCACCGCGCCGGCCTGTTTGGGGGCGCCCTCACGTCCGAGGGCGGCGCCCATGCCGACGATGATCACCGACAGCACGGCGCTGCCCAGGGTACGCAAGGCCGGCAGCCGGCCGGCCTGGAACCAGATGGCGGCGGTAATGTCGATGCCGTTGCCGCTCGACAGGCGGGTGAGCAGAAGCTGGCCGGCGCCGGTCAGCACGCCGGCGCCGAGCAGAATGGCGACGTGATGCCAGGGCGGCGCGCGCGAAGCCGCCTGCAACAGATCGAGGCCATGGCCACCCCACATGATGTGTTGCACCCATTCCAGCAGGGCGGTCAGCGCGATGGCGGCAAGACCGGTGCCGGCTCCGGTGATCACCACCGCGAGCCAGAATCCGGCGGCGCTTCTCCGTGCGAGTATGGGGGCGATCATTCGAGGGTCATGCGCCGCGGCTCCGGTCGCGGTGTGCCGTTCTGCCTGGCTTCAGATGTGTGTGGGGGCGGCGGCCTGCTATAGAAATCGCCGATGACCCAACATGACGTGATTATCCTGGGCGCGGGTGCCGCGGGGCTGATGTGTGCGATCCAGGCCGGCCAGCGGGGTCGGCGGGTGCTGTTGCTGGATCATGCGCCGGCAGTCGGTGCCAAGATCCTGATCAGCGGCGGCGGGCGGTGCAATTTCACCAACACCGGCACGGCGCCCGAACGGTTCCTGTCGGACAACCCACATTTCTGCCGCTCGGCACTCAGCCGGTTCGCGCCGGCGGATTTCGTGGCCATGGTCCGCAAGCATGGGATCGCGTTCCATGAGAAGACACTGGGCCAACTGTTCTGCGACGGTTCGGCTCGGCAGATCGTCGCCATGCTGCTGGCGGAGTGTGCCGCGGCGGGGGTCGATGTGCGGGTAGGGCATCGGATCGTGGATGTCAGCCGGGCGGACGGGTTCCGGGTGGAGACGGATCGGGGGGCGTTCTCGGCGCCGAGCCTGGTGCTGGCGACGGGCGGGCTGTCGATCCCGAAGATGGGGGCGACCGGGTTTTCCCATGACGTGGCGGCGCGGTTTGGGCTGCGGTTGACGGCGGTTCGCCCAGGCCTGGTGCCGCTGACATTCGATGGCGATCTGCTGGCGATGATGCGGCCGCTGAGCGGTGTCTCGCTGCCCTGCGCGGCCGCCCTGGGGCAGCACGCGTTCCGGGAGGCGGTGTTGTTCACCCATCGGGGCCTGTCCGGGCCTGCGGTTTTGCAGATTTCATCCTACTGGCGGGAGGGGGCGGTTTCGCTTGACCTGCTGCCGGGTGTGGATGCGGCGGCATATCTGCTGGAACGCAAGCGTGGCCGGCCGAAAGCCGGGCTGGGCAGCGTTCTGGCCGAGGTTCTGCCGGCGCGGTTGGCGGCTTCCCTGGCCGAACCCGTGGCAGACCGGCGGATGGCGGATTTGCCGGATCGGGTGCTGGCGGGGGTGGCGGCCGGGCTGTCGCGGTGGACGGTGATCCCTTCGGGGACCGAGGGTTATGCGAAGGCCGAAGTCACCTGCGGCGGGGTGGACACGCGCGATCTTTCGTCCACGACGATGGCGGCTCGGGATGTCCCTGGATTGTTCGTGATCGGCGAGGCGGTCGATGTCACCGGTTGGCTTGGCGGCTACAATTTCCAGTGGGCGTGGGCGAGCGGATGGTGTGCGGGGCAGGCGGTTTAGGGTCCGAACGCCGTGCCGAAGTCAGGCTCCAACGTGCGATCCGTCACGAGGCGATGCACCTTATGGACTGATCCTTGGGGCTGAGTGCCATTCGCCGCTATTCCTCCGTGGCCGGCCGGGACCACGACGCGCTTGTCATCGTGGTTCCGGCCACTTCTGCCAACCTCACCGCCCGACGTCGATCGCCGCGGCCAGTTGGTCCAGCACCTTGCCCAGCAGCGCCACCACGTCGGCGTCGGTGGCGACGGGACCGGTGGCGGTGAAATGGCCGCGGTCGCGGCGTGTCGGGGTCTTCGGGTCGCGCGGCACGATCATCCAGTCGGCGTCCAGCGTGGCGGTGCCGTTACTGTCCACGTCCAGCCGGCCGATGTTGACCTGGATACGTTCGGTCGGTGTGTCGGACAGCGGACGGTCGGTCACCAGCGCGTCCGGACGGCGTTCGGCCAGGCGCTGGGTCAGCCGGTCGGTGATCCCCAGCGACAGCCGGCTGGCCCAGCGCCCCTTGGTGCTGCGGTGCAAAGTGCTGCCGTCGCGGACGACAAGGTCCTCGGTATCCAGCTCGTCGGGCATCGTGACCCGGGCGACGGCGATGACCACGGGCCTGGCGCCGAGTGGGGCGGCGTCCGAGGCCGGCGGCGTGCCCAGCGTATACAGCGTCAGCGGCGGCGAGGCGCAGGACGCCAGCAGCAAAGCCACCGCCCATGGCAGAAACGATCGTCGTTTCATGGTTTGCGTCCGGTCAGCAGAAGTTGCGGATTATGCTCGACATCATTGGCGAAGCCGCGCAGCGATGCCGCGGCGGCGGCGAGATCGCGCAGCGTCGAATCGATATTCGCCCGATCCGCGGCGCGATCGGATGTGATGCCCTTCAGGTCGCCAAGCAGGCCGTGCATTTGCGCGACGGACTGGTTGGTGGTCGCCAGCAGGGTGTGCAATTCGGCGCCGCGCTGGCTGAGTTGCTCATTGCCGGTGTCGGCCACTCGAGCGATGGCGCCAAGCGTGGTGTCCAGCCGGGTTTGCAGGTCCTTGATCGCCTGGTTGGCGGTGTCGACGGCCTGCCCGGATTTGTCGAGCGTGGTCTTCAGGCTCTCGATCACCGGCGGCAGGTTGGTGTTCAGCTTTTCCGACAAGCCGCGCAGGCTTTTCAGTGTCGCGGTGGTATCGTCCGCCAGTTGCCGCAGCGGCAATTGGCTGAGCTGTTCGGTCGCCTTTTGGAAGGTCGATTGCTTGGTGGGGATTTCCGGCAGCTTGGTGACGTCCTCGTGCAGGATCGGCGGCGATGTGGGATCGAAATCCAGGTCGATCTCCGACTGGCCGGTGACAAAGCTCTGCACGTTCAATTCGGCGCGCAGGCCGTGCGCGACGAGGTCCTGCAGATCGATGCTGCTGTCACCGCGCCGGCCCAGGCTGATGGCATGGCCGGGATCGAGGGTGATCGTGACCGGGATATAGGCAATCCTGGTTTTTGTATCGTATTGAATGCCGATCCCATCCACCGCGCCGACGCGCACGCCGCGGAACGTCACCGGCGCGCCCACCGACAGCCCGGCGATCGAGTTCTGGAAAATGACCGCGGCTCGGATGCTGGGGTTGAACAGGTTGAACTTGCCGAACATGACGATGGCGGCCAGGCCCAGCACCAGGCCGCCCAGGACGAAGGCGCCGACGGCGGTTTGTCTGTTGGCGTTCATGACGGCGGGTGTTTCCCATCGGTCAGGGCTTCGGGACGCTCGCGCCGCATGAATGCCTCCACTTGCGGGATCGGGGAATTATCACGCAGCGACGCGGGGCTGCCATGGGCGATCGCGGTCTTGGTTTCGGCGTCGAGAAAGACACCGTCGTCGGCGATGGCGAACAGGCTGGGCAGTTCGTGGCTGACGATGACGATGGTGGCGCCGAGACCGTCGCGCAGGTTGAGGATCAGGTCGTCGAGCCGGCTGGAGGTGATCGGGTCGAGCCCGGCGGACGGTTCGTCGAAGAACAGCACGTCGGGGTCGAGGGCCAGGGCGCGCGCCAGGCCGGCCCGCTTGCGCATGCCGCCGCTGAGTTCGGACGGCAGTTGGTCGAGCGCGTGCTCCATCCCCACCAGGCTAAGTTTCATGCGGACCATGCGGGCGATGGCGGCGTCGTTCAGGCGGGTGAACATGCGCAGCGGCAGGGCGACATTCTCGCCGACGGTCAGGGCGCTCCAGAGCGCGCCGCTTTGGAACAACACGCCGAAGCGGCGGCCGATTTCGGTGCGGCGGGATTCGCGGGCGGCCCAGTAGTTCTCCTGCTCCACCTGGATGCTGCCGGCGGTGGGCCGCAGCAGGCCGATCATGGATTTGAGCACCGTGCTCTTGCCGCAGCCGCTGCCGCCCATCACCGCGAAGATGCTGCCTTTGCGGACGTCGAAGGACAGGTCGTGCTGGATGACCTTCGGGCCAAAGGCGAGTGTGACGCCGTGCAGGGACAGGAGGGGCGTGTCGGTCATAGCCCGACCACGTTGGCGAGAACGGCGAAGATCGCGTCCAGGGCGATGACGCCGACGATGCCGGTGACGACGGCGTTGGTCGCGGCCGTGCCGACGTCGGCGGCGCTGCGGCCGGCCTTCAGGCCGATGCGGCAACTGGTGACGCCGATCAGGATGGCGAAGGCGATGCTTTTGACGAAACCGAAGGCGAACTGGTTGAAGGCAACGGCATTCAACGTCTCATGCAAATAGCCGGGACCGGTGACGCTGAGCATCGCCATGGCAACGACGAAGCCGCCGAACATGCCGACGACACACCCGTAGAGGTAAAGGAACGGCATTGTGAAGACGAGGGCGAGGATCGACGGCAGCACGATGTAGTCGGACACCGGAATGCCGATGACCTGGAGGGCGTCGATTTCCTCGTTGCCCTGCATGGTGGCGATGCGGGCGGCGTAGGCGCCTCCGGTGCGGCCGGCCATGATGATGGCGGTCATGACGGCGGCCATTTCCCGCACCAGAGCGAGGCCGACCAGGTCGGCGACATAGATGTCGGCGGCGAACTTTCTGAGCTGGACGGCGCCGACGAAGGCGAGGATGGCGCCGACGAGGAAGTTGACGGTGCTGACGATGATCAGCGCTGATGGGCCGGCATCGCCGACATTCGCCAGCAGATCGACGCCGCGCATGCGCGCTCGGCCGGACAGGGCGAGGATGCCTCCGGCGGCGGTGGCGGCCAGCAGGGTGGTCAGCGTGCCGAGTTCGGTCAGCAGGGCGATGGTCTGGCCACCGAGCCAGTTGAGCGGGCGGAATCGGCGGCGGGGCGGCGATTTCGGGTCGGCCATCCGATCCGGCAGCAGGCCCAGCAGCTTGCGGGCGGAGGCGGGAAGGGGGGTTGTGTCGACTGCGATGCCGGCGGTGGTCGCGGCGCGCTTGGCGTCCCAAAGGAACTCGATCAGGCCGCTGTCCCAGCGCGTGACGCCGGCGACGTCCAGGGTCAGGTCCTGGCCGGCTGTGAGGGCGTTTGCGGGAAACTCCGGGATATGGCCGGATTGAGCGATCCAGCCGCCGGACAGGGCCAGGATATCGCGGCCGTTCGCGTGGCTAAGCTGCCAGGCGGGAGGCTGTTCTGCTTGCGGCGGAGGCTTCGCGTGACGGTCGTCGGGTCCGGGAATGGGGGCGGGCTCCGTTGGTCTGCGGTTGTTGTACGCATGCGTGGGGGATATCGGCAAGGTGGCGTCGGGCTGGCGGATATACGAGCGGTGGGGTGGGAAGCGGTTGCGGGTGGCTGTGCTGGAGGCCGCGCTTCAGGTCACGATGCCGCGAGTTGCTTGCGCAACGACCGCAGTTCCTCGAACCGTGCGGTCGTGTCGCGCATGATCGCGGCGATTCCGGCCATGCGCCCATTCTGATCGGTGAACGGCACGATGGTGAATTCAACCGAGATCCGCGTGCCGTCCTTGCGTATCGCCGGGACGGCCAGGATCTGGCCGTCTCCGTAACGGGTTTCGCCGGTCCGCATGGTTTCGTGGTAGCCCTGCCAATGCCGGGCGTGCAGGCTGGCGGGGATGATGATGTCGAGCGACTGGCCCTGCGCTTCCTGCTCCGAGAAGCCGAACATGCGTGTGGCGCCGGCGTTCCATACGCGGATCACGCCGGCTGCATCGGCATAGACGATCGCGTCGGGCATGCCGGCGACCAGTGTGCGGGCGAAATGGTCGGGCGTCATGGCTGCTCCGGTTGGATGGGGGCGTCGGTCAGCACGGCGTCCATTGGGATATCGTGCGGTTGCCGAAAAATCGTTTCCAGTGCGCTGAACGCGTAGCCGATGCCGACGACCATGGGACGGCGGCGCAGTGAGGCCAGGGTCCGGTCGAAATAGCCGCCGCCGTAGCCGAGGCGGTAGTTCGCCCGGTCGAAACCGACGACGGGTGCCAGCATCAGGTCGGGCAGGATCACATCGCGGCGGGAGGGAACCGGAATGTTCCAGATGCCGCGCGCCAGGGGCTCGCCTTGGGTCCAGCGCCAGTATTCCAGGGGCGCTTTGGGCGTTACGACCACGGGCAGGCACAGTACAAGGTCTTTGTGCCGAGCCAGGTTATTGGCCCAGGGAAGCAGGCTGATCTCGTGCTTGATCGGCCAGTAGAGGCCGATCGAGGCGATGCGGCCTGCCTCGATGAGGTCGGTTAGCCGGGCGGCGACGGTGTTCGCGGCATGCTGGCGGTCGGCTGGCGACAGGGTTTGCCGCTGATCCAGCAGCACTGCGCGCTGCTGTTTGCGCCAGGCGTTCACGGTAGGGTCCATCAGTTGGTCCTTCCTGTCGCTGCCGGGCGTCGAGGTGGCACGAGGTTGGCCGGCGGCTGAAGATATCGGCGCTGTCCCTTCACCGTCATGGCGGCCGAGGGTGGATTGGTTAAAAGAAGGCTATTGGGTTTTGGGCGGCACGCTGGCGAGGAAATCCCGTAGTTGCTGCTGCCAGAATTTTGCCATGCCGGTGGTGCCGTGGCCTCGGGTTTCGGTGCTGGCCGGGATCAGCAGCAGATGGCCGTTCTTTACGTGTGTCATGGCTTTCGTCATGACGCCGGTCTCGGGCGGATTGCGCTCGTCGTCGGCGGAATTGATCGCCAGTACGGCGGCCTGGATCCGGTCCAGGTCCGGTGCGGCGTCGTAGTCGTGTGATGAGCCCCATTGGTAGATGTAGTCGTTGGCGTCGGCGGGCGGTGGCGCGGCGAGGCGTTGATCGACCAGTTGGTCGGCCTTTTCCGCTGTCGGTGCCAGGGCCTGGTAGGCCAGCGTGCCGCCGATGGTGGCGATGCCCATGAACACGTTCGCCGTACGAAGCGATGGTGGTTGCGTGGTGTAGTTACCGTTGTCGTACGCCGGATCGCGCTTGATCGATTCGATCAGGATACGGCGGGTCATCCAGTTGCGGCTGGCCATCGCGGTGGGCTGCGAGGCCATGGGGACCAGTGCATCCATGAAGGAAGGATGCGCTTCCCCCCACATCCAGGTTTGCATGCCGCCCATCGAGTTGCCGATCACCAGACGGAGGTGGCGGATGTGCAGGCCCTCGGTCAGCAGGAGGTATTGCGCCTGAACCATGTCGGCGTAGTCGTAGTGGGGGAATTTGGCCCGCAATCCGTCGGAGGGCTTGGTGGATTTGCCGGCGCCGATCGCGTCGGGGAGGATGATGTAGTATTTTGCGGCATCCAGGGTCTGGCCGGGACCGAACAATTCGCCGGCGAAGGTCGGTGTCAGCATGGCGTGGCCGGACTGGCCGGTGCCGTGCAGGACCAGGACAGGCTCACCAGTCGGGTTGCCGATGGTGGTGTAGTGCAGGCGCAGCGCCGGCATGGTTTCACCGGTGTGGAACTTGAAGTTGGCCGCGGTCCAGTCGGCTTCCTTGGGTGTGGGATAGTCGGCGGCGAGGGCTGGGCCCGTGGCCAGGCAAAGTGCTGCGATCCATGCGGAGCGTAGCCACTGGCGTCTCGTTTTCATTGCCGTCTCCCCGGGTTTTATGGGATGAACGTTACCCTTGTGTTTGGTGCGGGCCAAGAGACCGGGCGGACGTTGAGTAGCCGTTGTTGATCGCACATCGCCTTGTCAGGCGGCCTTTTTCAGGCGCTTGGCTTTGTTGCCTCGGAGTTGACTGGGGGCGCTGCCGCCTTTGGCGCGGTCCAGCACGAAACGGGCGTAGTCGTCCATGTCGCCATCGAACGGTTTTACCGTGCCGTCGGCGGCGAGCCACAGGCGGTCGGCGACCAGTTCCATCAGTGAGCGATCGTGGGTGATCAGGATGACGGCGCCCTGGTAGTCGTTTAGCGCATCCAGCAGGGCTCGGCGGCTGTCGATGTCCAGGTGGTTGGTGGGTTCGTCGAGGATGAGCAAATGCGGGGCGGCCATGGCGACGAGGTTCAGCAGCAGGCGGGCGCGTTCGCCGCCGGACAGGTTTTCGACTGTTGTGGACTGCTTGTCGAAATTGATGCCGAAGCCGGCGAGGCGGGATCGGTGCGACGTTTCGGTGTCATCCGGCCGTTCGCGGCGGATGATGTCGAGGGGGGTGTCGTTGGGGTCGAGGGCCTCGATCTGGTGTTGGTGGAACCAGCCGACCTTGATGCGACGCTCGCGTTGCATGTGGCCGGATTGCAGTTGCAGCGCGCCGGCGGCCATTTTTGCGAAGGTGGATTTGCCGGCGCCGTTGACACCGAGCAGACCGATGCGGTCGTCGACGTCGAGACGGAGATTGAGGTTTTTGAGGACGGGGTCGCCGCCGTAGCCGACCGATGCCGATTCCAGGCCCATCAAGGGCGGCGCCAGCGGACGGGTCGGGGATGGCAGGGTGAAGGGGGCGACGCGTTCCTCGATGGTGGAGGAGACGGGTTCCATTTTCGCCAGGCGCTTCATGCGGGATTGCGCCTGCGCGGCTTTGCTGGCTTTGGCGCGGAAGCGGTCGACAAAGCTTTGCAGATGGGCGCGTTCGGCTTCCTGCTTGGCGGCGAAGGCGGATTGCAGGCGGGCTTTTTCGGCTCGGCGTTTTTCGAAGTCGTCGTAGCCGCCGGTGTAGAGGTCCAGCTTTCCCGAGTGCAGATGCAGGATGGCGTCGACGGAGTTGTTCAGCAGTTCGCGGTCGTGGCTGATGATGATGGCGGCGTTGGGGTATTTGCGCAGGCGTGCTTCCAGCCACATCGCGCCTTCAAGATCGAGGTAGTTGGTGGGTTCGTCGAGCAGGAGCAGGTCGGGTTCGGCGAACAACGCGGCGGCGAGGGCGACGCGCATGCGCCAGCCGCCGGAGAACTCCGCCATCGGGCGTTGCAGATCGGCGGTGGAGAAACCGAGACCGGCGAGGATTTCTCCGGCTTTGGCGGGGGCGCGGTCGGCGCCGATTTCCTCGAGACGGTCGTAGATGTCGGCGATGCGTTCGGGGGCCGCGGTTTCCAGTTCGGCGTAGAGCGCGTCGCGCAGTTCGTCGGCGGCCAGGATGGTGTCCAGCAGGCTGATCGGCGTGGCGGGGTGTTCCTGCGCGACCGCGGCGATGCGGGCGAGTTTGGGGAGGTTGAATTCGCCGCCGTCGGGCGTGAGTTCGCCCAGGATCAGCTTGAACAGCGTCGATTTGCCGACGCCGTTGCGGCCGACGAGGCCGACCTTGGCGTTGGACGGGATGAGCACGTTGGCGTGGTCGAAAAAGCGCCGTCCCCATGCGTTGAACACGAGGTCATCGATCTGGAGCATGGGTGAAGGTCAGTCCGCGGGAAGGCGCGGTGTCTAGCGCGGGCGGACGGAAATAGCGAGGCTTTCGAGTGGGGTGCTTCCAGTTGTCATGGAAGGTTGGGCGGCCGTCAGCCGGGATTGGGCTGTCGGGGCGGCGAGAAACCGGCGCCCGTCAACAATTCGTTGGCGGTATTGCTGAGCGCGGCGGCTCGGATCGAGGCGGCGGACCGTTCGGCTGGCGGCAGATGGGGGAGGCTGGCGGTGATTTCCGCGGCCTCATTGACCATTGCGATGGCCCACATCTCCTGATGGCGCTTGTCGCCGGTTGTGGGGGCTTGATCGGTGGCCTGCTCGGGCGGGGTTTGCAGGCGGGATTCGGCTTCCCGGGCCAATATTTGGGCGGCCTCGGGGCTGAGGAATGCGTCTTCGGGTTGTGGTGCTGGTTCGGCGTAGTGCGGGGGCGGGTTGTCACGGATGGGTTGTTGGAGGACGCGGCGGTTCTGTTCGACGGATCGGTTCAGCGCGACGGCATTGCCGCGCAGGCGGAGGGTCATGGAGAGGGAAATGTCGTCGTCCATCGACAGGCTGAGCGAGCCCAGGGCGGCGAGGCCGCAGGCGATGATCTGGGCGATGGCGATCAGGTCGGCGTGGTTGCGGGCACGGTAGTCGTTGATGGTCTGGATCGCGGCCATGCGGGCAAGGGTTAGGTCGCCGGCGGTGACGCCGAGGAAGGTGGGGGCGAGGAGGGCGACGATAAGGGCCATCAGGGGGTTGGTCGGTTGGGCTTCGGGTTGGGTCATGGCGCGGGCCGTTGGTGGTTTGGCGGAATTCTATCTTAGATTGTGGCGATTGTCAAGGAAACATTCCTATTTTGGTCAGGGCACGTCGTGGGTTTTGCTCGAAACGGTAGGCTCCTGAAGGCCGATACTTCAAAGTCGCTTGGCATGCTTTGTGGAAGTCGCTGTCAATCATGACTCAAGCAGTTGATTTTTTGCGAATAGATACGCGAGGATAGGCTTCTCCTGCTCAGTCATGAATGGTGTGTATTCACGGACAATCTTCCGCTGCCGCTTCTGTCGCACCCAACGGGCAAGCCAGACTCGGGGATGTAAAAAATCAGCGATTGCGTGACCTATACTCGCCCGCGCGAGCAACAGGCAGATCAGGAGCGCCAACGCGCAAAACGCGGCGAACCAAGGATCAGGCGAGACAATCCAACCGATGCGGATCACAAGCAGGATCACGCTGAACGCAGCAGCGAGGGCGGTCGTCTGCCAGCCGCTCGCCTTCAGAATTTCCAGCCATTTCGGATCAGGTGTCATTCGCCAAGCCTAGCGAGCGCCTTCCGGAGTTCGGCCCGGTCGGTCTTTGCTCAGCTCGCTGTTTCGCGGAACATCTTTTCGCATCTGGCCGTGGTCCGCTGACGCGCATGAGCGCCGATGCTTTGGCCGCCCGCCGATACCCGCGTATAGCCGTATTTCATGGGTTGCCGGACGCAGCCAATTCCTGGTCGATTATAATGTGCAATGGCGGTAGGTGTTGGGTCAGCGTGTCCCATACTTTGCGAACCGCCACGTCCTCGTATTCATGACGGTAAATGTTACCTGCCGCCGCCATATCTCGCCATTGAATTGATGGATGCCGTGCTTTCAATGCGTCCGGCAATCGGCGGGATGCCTCGGAAATAATCTCAAGACAACGGGTAATGGCGTAGGTTGTCCGTAGGTCGTCGCATAAAGCGTCATAACTCATCCCCTCCGCGAATGTCTGAGCCAGGACGATATGATGGTGGATGTCGTCGAGCCAGCGACGCACCGCGGCGGGATCAGAAGGCATAGATTGCGTCGGCGGTCGCGGCCGGCGCGACGTAAGGTTTCAGTGCTTCCCGATCCACCACATCGACCGGCCCGTCGAACAGCGTCGCGATATACTCTTTAAGCCCGGCGTAACCCCAGACCCCTATACGCGCGTCAGGATCGATCTCGATCATGATGTCGGTGTCGCTGTCAGGGCGCGCATCCCCCCGGGCACGAGAGCCGAACAGCGCCGCGTGTGCCACGCCACGTGACCGAAGCGCCGCCTCGTTTTCCCGCAACCGGGCGATGATGTCCTGCCGATCCATGGCACTCTCTATAGCACGAAAACGCCGCCGATGCAGCCGTCTTCATTGCTTGACATCATCTTGCAGGGGCTGCCTGGCAGCGTTTCTCAATGTCCGTAAACTTCCCGAAGAAACCGGCCCGGAAAGCCGAGCGTTGGAACGTGCTCCCGAACGACCGCCGCGGCGGCGTTTTGACAACCACGGCGTCTCGGGGTTTCTCTGCGCCACCAAACACAGGGAAACGACCGGATGCGCCCCATGGAAGGCATGCGCGTGATCGCGCTGGAACACGCTGTCGCGGCACCGCTGTGCTCGCGACACCTTGCGGATATGGGCGCCGATGTCATCAAGATCGAGCGGCCGGGCGACGGCGATTTTGCCCGGGCGTATGATGAGTACGTCAATGGGATGTGCAGCCATTTCATCTGGCTGAATCGCGGCAAGCGCAGCGTGACGCTTGATGTGAAGAACCCGGATGCTCGGGCGGCGCTGGATACGCTGATCGCCGGGGCCGATGTGCTGCTGCAGAACCTGGCGCCCGGCGCGGCGGCCCGGCTGGGGCTGACGTATGAGGCGCTGACGTCGAAGAATCCGAAGCTGGTGGTGTGCGATATCTCGGGCTACGGCGAGAGCGGGCCGTTTGTGCGGACGAAGGCGTATGACCTGCTGATCCAGGCGGAATCGGGGGTGATCAGCGTGACCGGGTCGGAGGACGAGCCGTCTCGGGTGGGGATCTCGATCGCCGATATCGCGACGGGGATGTATGCGCTGACCGGGATCTTGGGGGCGCTGGTGCGGCGGGGGCGGACCGGGCAGGGGGCCAATGTGAAGGTCGCCATGCTCGACGCGCTGGGCGAGTGGATGACGTATCCGATGCTGCGGCATGCGTATGCGGGATCGCGGCCGCCGCGGGTGCCGACCAGCCATCCGGGGATCGCGCCGTACGGGGCGCATCGGACCAAGGATGGCCAGATCATCATCGGGCTGCAGAATGAGCGGGAATGGGCTGTGTTCTGCGCCAAGGTGCTGAAGCAGCCGGACCTGAAGACCGACCCGCGCTTCGCCTCGCAGGCAATGCGGCGGCAGAACCGGCCGGCGCTGACCGCGCTGATCGAGGATGTGTTCGCCACGATGACGTCGGTTGAGGCAGCGGCGCTGCTGGAGGAGGTCGGCATCGCCAATGGGCGGCTGAATGATCCCATCGACGTCTGGAACCATGTGCAGTTTGAGGCTCGGGACCGGTGGCGGGAGATTCAGACCGCGGCGGGGCCGGTGCGGGCGCTGCTGCCTCCGTTCACGTTTACCGATGAGGAGGCGGTGATGGGGGATGTGCCCTCGGTCGGGCAGCATACGGATGAGGTGCTGGGGGAGATCGGGGTCTCGCGGGAGACGATCGCGGCGATGCGGGCGGCAGGGGCGGTATGAGCTTCGATCCGGCGGAACACCGGATGGTGCCGGAGCAGCGGTGGTTCGAGGATTTCCGGCTGGGCGAGCGGTTTTTGCTACCGAGCCGGACGATGACGGAGGGGGTTTTCTCGGCGTTCCAGGCGGCGAGCGGGGATGCGCATCCGATCCATTACGACGTGGAGTTCTGTCGCGCCCGGGGGATGCCGGGGTTGCTGGCGCATGGGTTGCAGACGCTGGCGCAGACGGCGCCCGGGGCGGGGTTGTTCCCGTATCTGACGGAGGAATCGCTGGTCGGGTTCATCGAGCAGTCCAGCCGGTTCCTGAAGCCGGTGTTTGCCGGCGATACGGTCTATCCGGCACTCGAGATCGATGAACTGACGGGCAACCGGACCACTGGCGTGGTGGGGTTCAAGAGCACGGTGCACAATCAGCGAAAGGAACTGGTGCTGGAGGGACGGCAGCGCTATCTGCTGCGCCGGCGGGTTGTGGTGCCCGAGGGCGGGTAAGACCTGGATCGGCGAGGAACGAATTGCTGAGGCAGAATGTCGTGCCCTTCGGCCTTGCTGTCTTGGCC
>DATAZJ010000021.1:0-13553 GCA_036272115.1 Rhodopila sp.
ACGCGCTGACGGGTATTCTGAGCGGGCGGAATTTCGGCAAGCTGCTGGTGAGGGTTGCGGCTGCGTAAGGAGACGGTCTGATGAAGTTCGGCGCGTCGATGTTTTTTACGGACTACTCGATGACGCCGGCGGCGTTGGGCCGAGCATTGGAGGAGCGAGGGTTCGATATTTTGTGGGCGCCGGAGCATTCGCATATTCCGGCCTCGCGGAAGACCCCGTTCGTGCTGGGGGCGGAGTTGCCGAAGCGTTACTATGACGTGATGGACCCGTTCGTGACGCTGACGGCGGCGGCCGCGGTGACAACGACTTTGAAGTTGGCGACGGGGGTTTGTCTGATCGCGCAGCGGGACCCGATCCAGACGGCGAAGCTGGTGGCGTCGATCGATCAGGTCTCGGGTGGACGTTTCGTGTTCGGAATCGGCAATGGCTGGAACCAGGACGAGATGGAAAACCACGGCACTGTGTTCGAGTCGCGGCATAAGCTGGCGCGCGAGCGGGTCGAGGCGATGAAGGCGATCTGGACGCAGGATTCGGCTGAATATCACGGGGAATTCGTGGATTTCGGGCCGATGGCGGCGTGGCCGAAGCCGGTGCAGAAGCCGCATCCGCCGATTTTGATCGGGGGGGCGTTTCCGTATAGCGCCAGGCGGGCTGTGCGGTATGGCGATGGATGGATGCCGCAGGCGACAGCGGCGAGCAAGACGCCGTTGACGGAACTGATTCCTCGGTTTCGGGAGATGGCGGCGGAGGCTGGGCGGGACCCGGCGGCGATGCAGATCGTTATGGGGGCGCAGCCGCCGGATGTGGCGCTGATGGGGCAGTACCAGGCGCTGGGGGTGGATATTGTGTATCCGAGCCTGCCCTCGGAGCGGGAGGATACAATATTGCCGATGCTGGATCAGTGGGTTTCGGTGATGCGGCAGGTGAATGGGTAGGGTTTGCGGGTTACTCAATCTGTTGTTCTGTTTTGCCCTGGTTATTTGACACAGAAGTCTCGGCGCGACGCAGAGGCTGCCGGGAAGGTTACTCCGATCATCGGCCGGCGATTCGGGTGGCGTCGCTTTGCCTGGGGAGCGGCGTCTACGTGTAGGCGGCTTCGACCATGCGCCGGACGGCTTCGTCGGCTGCGTCGTCCTCGGGTTTGGTTGGTGTTTCCGGAACGGTCTTGAGGTCGGGTTGAAAGGTCGGCACCGCCGGTGGCGGGATATCGCGTCTGGTGGGTGGGTGAGGTTTGCGGCGCATTGGTTGACTCATTGTCAGGTTGTTCGCGGGATTTGCAGTCGCCTTGCGATGGACGGGGCGGGGTTTTGATCGGATCATTTTAGAGCTTTTTGCGATGAACGAAAACAGGCTCGGTGGGTGAGGCCGAGCGTGGGATGTTTATGCGTGCTTTGTTGGTTTGTGCGGGGATGGCCGGGCGTCACCCCGGCGCGGCCCCCTGGGTCTGCACTTGCAGAAGGTACAGCGACTGGCTGGCGCACATGAACAGCATGTTTCGCTTCGGACCGCCGAATGCCATGTTGGCGCAGACCTCGGGCAGCCGGATGCGGCCCGGCAGCTTGCCTTGCGAGGTGAACACCACGACGCCGGCATAGCCCAGGACGGTGTTGGAGCTGATCCACAGATTGCAGAACACGTCAGCCCGCATCCTGTCGGGGCCGCGATGAACGCCGTCGACCATCATGCCGGTGAAGCGGCGCATGCCGCTCAGTTTGCTGCCCTGCACGTCGAAGGCGAAGACGGCGCCGGTGCCGCCCGGTCCGGTATCGCCCGGTCCTTTGCCGGTGCTGATGATGTAGACCGTCTTGTAGTCGGGGGAGAAGTTTCGCGCTTCTTGCCGCCGATCACCCCGGCGTCGGGGGCGCCGATTCGCGGGTTCAGCTTGCCGCTGGGGTTCGCCGAACCGCCGGCGTCGCCGGGGGATCGATCACGATGATGTTGGGATCGGGAAAGATGTAAGGCGGCGCGTGCCAGCCCTATTGGCGCGGTGGGTTGATGATGTCACTGGGTGGGGTGGCGACGGCCTGCGTCTGAGTCTGGGTCTGGGCTCTGGCGCCGACTGCGGCGACCATTTCGGCGCCGGCGATGACGCCGCGGCAGCCGATGCCGTGAACATGCGTTTGCATGGTGTTTCCTCCGGTTCTCTCGGTCCTTGCGGACGGGCGTTTCTCTTGGCCCTTGCGGATGGGCCGACCCAACACCGAACGCTGTCGCCGGTCAGAACAACGCGGCGTCACCTTTGCGTTCGACGGCGAGGCGGCTAGAACCGGCGCCGGAGGATCCGCTGATGCCTGTTCCGCAGACCATGAACTACGTTCACGCCAATGGTGCCGGAGGGCCGGAGGTGTTGGGCCTCGCCACCGGGCCGGTGCCGGTGCCGAAGCCGGATGAGGTTTTGATCCGTGTGCAGGCTGCCGGGGTGAACCGGCCGGATGTGGCGCAACGGCAGGGGACGTATCCGCCACCGCCTGGCGCGAGTCCGATCCTGGGGCTGGAGGTCGCCGGCGAGGTTGCCGCCATCGGTGACCAGGTCACCGTGCTGTCGGTCGGCGACCGGGTGTGTGCGTTGGCCAATGGCGGTGGCTACGCGGAATATTGTGCCGTTCCGGCCACTCAGTGCCTGCCGTGGCCGACTGGCTATGATGCGGTTCGAGCGGGTGCGCTGCCGGAGACGGCGTTCACGGTGTGGGCGAATTTGTTCCAGATCGGTCGCCTGGCCAAGGGTGAGACGGCGCTGGTGCATGGCGGCACCAGTGGGATCGGCGTTACGGCGATCCAGTTGGCGCATGAATTTGGTGCTCGTGTTTTCGCGACCGCCGGGTCCGACGACAAGTGCGCGGCCTGCCTGCGGTTGGGCGCCGATGCGGCGATCAACTACCGCACGCAGGATTTTGCCGCCGAGGTGAAGACGCTGACCGAGGGGCGGGGGGTCAACGTGGTGCTCGACATGGTTGGCGGGCCGTATATGGCGCGCAATATCCGTAGCCTGGGCATGGACGGGCGGCTGGTGCTGATTGCGTTCCTGCAGGGGTCGAAGGTGCAGGAATTTGATTTCGTGCCGGTCATGGTACGGCGGCTGACGATCACCGGATCGACCATGCGGCCGCGCACCTCGGCGCAGAAGGGGGCAGTCGCGGCGGCGTTACGGGATAAGGTTTGGCCGGTGCTGGATGCCGGGCGCTGTCCGCCGGTGGTCCATGCGACGTTCCCGCTGGCTCAGGCGGCCGATGCGCACCGGCTGATGGAATCGAGCCAGCACATCGGCAAGATCGTGCTGACTGTGGGGTAGCGTGACCGCCCGGGGCGGAACGCGTTTGGTAGAGCTCTATTGGGTCGGCCCGATCCGGTAGCGCTGTCCAGGCCTACCACCCCGGCGGCGGCTTGAAGCCCAGCCACGCCTGCTCCAGCAGCGCCGCCACGGCGATGGTTGTCCTGTCGCCGTAGATCGGTCCGGCGATCTGCACGCCGAGCGGTAGTCCGGCTTTCGTTGTGCCCAGCGGCGCGACTGTGCCGGGCAGGTGATAGCCGCCGGTCAGGCCGGGCCAGAACAGCATGTCGTTGTAGGCGATGTCGTTGCCCTCGAGAGTGATCCGGCGGTCCCAGGTCGCGCCGTCCTGGCGATGCGGCAAGGCGGGCGACGCGATGACCGGGCACAGCAGCACGTCCCAGTCACGGAAGAACGCCGACCACAGGCGGCGCCATTGGAAGCGCTTCTCGTTCAGGCCCAGCCAGGTGCGATGGGTCACCTCGGTCATGCGCACCATGATGTCGTCGGCGCTGTTGGCGGTGGCGGACAGGGCGGCGGCACGGGTCCGCTTGTTGGCCACGACTTCGTCGGAGATGCGTGCGCTCCAGGCGGTATCCAGTAGTTTGAGGTAAAGATGGTAGGCCTCGACCGGGTCGAATGCCGGCCGAGCGGTGCGGTTGACGGTGACGCCTTGGCGTTCCAGGGCGTCGGCGAGTTCCAGGAGTTTCGCCGTGGTCTCGCTGTCGGTGGCCTGGCCGGGCTGGTCTGCCCATACGGCAACGCGCAGATCCTTCAGGCCGATGAACCGCGGTGGCGGCAGGGTCAGGGTCAGGCCGGTCTCATCCGGATCGGGTCCGGCGAGGACGTCAAGGCCGGCGGCCAGGTCGGAGGCCGACCGGCCCATCGGACCCATTACCGCGATGTCCGTTCCGGCGGCGGAACTGGTGGCGGGGTCGGCGTAGTTCGGCAGCAGGCCGAAGGTCGGCTTATGGCCGAACACGCCGCAGTAATGCGCCGGCACGCGGATCGAGCCGCCGATGTCGGTCCCGATCTCGAACCCGGTCAGGCCGGCCGCGAGTGCCGCCGCCGATCCGCCGGAGGATCCGCCGGGTGTGTGGTCGGTGTTCCATGGGTTGGAGGTGGTGCCGTAGACCGGGTTGTAGCTTTGCCAGTCCGCCAGATCGACGGGGACGTTGGTCTTGCCGAAGACGACGGCGCCGGCGGCTTCGAGGCGGCGGACGGCGATGGTGGATATGCGCACCGGTGCGTCCTTCAGTGCCGCGTGGCCGCGCGTGGTGGGTAGGCCGGCGATGTCGAAGCTTTCCTTCGTGGTCATTGGGACGCCGAACAGCGGGGCGGATTTGTCGGGGCTGTCGTCCAGCGCCCTGGCTCGGGTGCGGGCGCGCTCGAAGTCGCGCACCACGACGGCGTTGATGCGCGGATCGAGCCGTTCGACGCGGGCGATATAGTGGTCCAGCAGTTCCAGGGCGCCGATTTTGCGGCTGCGCACGAGGTCCGCCAATTGGGTGGCGGAGAGGAAGGTCGGGTCCATGGGGGCGGTCCTTCTTTGGTGGCGACAGGCTGCCACTCCGGACCGTTGGGTTCAATCGGGGTGCGGTGAGAACGCGGTGGCGCATGAGGAAGGGATCTCCGGCCCGATGTGGGATCCTCGAAATGGCTTCCCTGCCGGCTCTGTGCGGCGCTCTGCGTGGTTTGGGTGAAAACCCGGGCCTCCGACGAGCGGATTGGGGAGATGAGGGGTTGCTGGCACTCATCGCATGCTTCGGCGAAGGGGGTTCGGGTCTGCACCGCTTTTGACGCAGAGCACGCAGAGCGGGGCGCAGAGATCGCAGAGAAGGGACTTTGTTTTGGCTGGTGTTTATTTTCTGCCGATTTTGCCAGGGGCAGATCTGATACCAGGCCGCATTGACGGGGCCCTCCGGCTGCGCGGTCCCGTTTTGCCGATGGCCGGGTCAAGCTGCTTTTTGCCTGTTCTGATGAAGGGGCGGATGCCGACTTTCGTCGGCCGGACGGCGGGAGGGCAGGGCTGGACGGTCAAGTTCAGTGCGACCTGGTGTAAAGGGACATATCGGGCGGGATATCGAGTTGCTCGCGCCGGCCCGGACAGGGTTTCCATTTTTGAATGCGGCCCTGAAACGTCGTTCACTGCCGGCGACGTTAAGCCACAAGGCAGCATTTCTTGTACTTCTTCCCACTGCCGCAGGGGCACGGGTCGTTGCGTCCGACCGTTTGACGCTTGGGCGGCGCCTCGGTTTCGTGCCGGAGACGATCTGACTCCGGCGGCGACGACAATCCCAGGTCTGACAAGACATAATGCGGACGTGGCGTGACACGTTTCGCTCTCAGCCCCAGCGCGATCTCGACATCCTCCAGATCGCCCGGGATCGAGACCTTGATCGCTCCACGCCCGAACGCATCGCGGATCGCGTCGATCGTCTCCACGGCGGCCAGGTCGAGCAGGGCGCACACCACAAATCCGCCGGTCGACGGTTCGGTGTGAACGGCCGGGTCCAGCATCCGCGCCAAAATGCTGACGCATTCATCCCGGCACTCGGGGCTTCGCTGGCCGATTGCGGAGACCGCGGATATCACCGTGGCAACCGCGTAGTCGGCGTTCGTCCGGTCCGCCAGAAATCAACCGAGAAACGGTAGCGCTGGTGCCCCGATCATGCCGAACACCACCGGCAGTCACCTCGTGACTCGCGCTTTACCGCGATCGGGCACTGGTCGTTGTGCCGAACATGGTGCCAGCCGGTGGATACGACGATCACGTCGGCCGCGGCATTTCGTCCTTGCTTTGTTCGCTGATTTGGCGCAGGAGAGGGTTGCGGCGCGTTCCGCCGCCTTTCATGACGCTTTCGCGAAGCATGGCAGAAACGCGCCGGTTGGCCCGTTTTTCCCTCGTATCCAGGGTGGATACCGCCTAAGTGTGCGCCGCACCATCCCAAAGCCAGGACCGTATGCAGATCCGTAACGTCGCTATCATCGCCCATGTCGATCACGGCAAGACCACGCTCGTTGACAAGCTGCTGAGCCAATCCGGCGCGTTCCGGGAGCATCAGGCGGTAACCGACCGTGCGCTCGACCGCAACGACCTGGAGAAGGAGCGTGGCATCACCATTCTGGCGAAATGCGCTTCGGTGGTGTGGAAGGACACGCGGATCAACATCGTCGACACCCCCGGCCACGCCGATTTCGGCGGTGAGGTGGAGCGCATCCTGAACATGGTGGACGGCGCGATCGTGTTGGTGGACGCCGCCGAGGGCGTGCTGCCGCAGACCAAGTTCGTGGTGGGAAAGGCCCTGGCACGCGGCATCCACCCGATCGTGGTGGTCAACAAGGTGGACCGCCAGGACGCCCGTCCGGACGAGGTCCACACCGAGATTTTCGACCTGTTCGCCGCCCTGGGCGCGTCCGACAGCCAGTTGGATTTCCCGATGCTGTACGCCTCCGGCCGCAACGGCTGGGCGGATGAGACGCTGGATGGCCCGCGCAAGGACCTGTCGGCGATGTTCGACCTGATTCTGCGCCATGTTCCATCGCCGACCGTGAAGCCGGACGCGCCGTTCGCCATGGTCGCCAGCATCCTGGAATACGACAACTTCCTGGGTCGCGTGCTGACCGGGCGTGTCGAGCAGGGCCTGGGCAAGGTCAACATGCAGGTGAAGGTTCTGCGCCGCGACGGTTCGGTGGTGGAAACCGGCCGCCTGACCAAGCTGCTGTCGTTCCGTGGACTGGATCGCGTGCCGGTGGATGAGGTGATGGCCGGCGACATCATCGCTGTCGCGGGCCTGTCTGAGGGCACCATCCCTGACACGATCGGCGCCCCGGAACTCTCCGGTCCGCTCGAAGCCATCCCCGTCGATCCGCCTACCCTGGCGATGACGTTCCGCATCAATGATTCGCCGCTCGCTGGGCGCGAAGGCAAGAAGGTGACGTCCCGGCAAATCCGCGAACGGCTGTTCCGCGAGGCCGAGGGCAATGTCGCCATCAAGATTACCGACTCGAACGAGACCGACGCGTTCGAGGTCGCGGGACGTGGCGAATTGCAGCTTGGCGTGCTGATCGAGCAGATGCGCCGTGAAGGGTTCGAACTGACGATCGGGCGTCCCCGGGTGCTGACCCGGCGCAATCCGGAGACGGGGGAGCGCGAGGAGCCGATGGAAGAGGTGCTGGTCGATGTGGACGAGCCCTATACCGGCGTGGTGGTGGAAAAGCTGAGCCGCCGCAAGGGCGACATGCGCGACATGCGGCCGTCTGGTGGCGGCAAGGTTCGCATGACGTTCAATATCCCCAGCCGCGGGTTGATCGGCTATCACGGCGAATTTCTGACCGACACGCGCGGCACCGGCATCATGAACCGTCTGTTCGCCGGTTATGGCGCCTGGAAGGGTCCGATCGAGGGCCGCCGCGCCGGGTCGCTGATCTCGACCGAGGCGGGTGAGGCGGTGCATTACTCGCTGTGGTATATCCAGGAGCGGGGCACGATGTTCGTGAATCCCGGTGAGAAGGTCTACCAGGGCATGATTCTGGGCGAGCACTCGCGGGAATCCGACCTGGAAGTGAACCCGATCAAGGAAAAGAAGCTGACCAATATCCGAGCCGCCGGCAAGGATGATGCGATGCTGCTGATTCCGCCGCGGAAAATGAGCCTGGAGCAGGCGATCGCCTACGTCGAGGATGACGAGTTCGTCGAGGTGACACCGACCGCAATCCGGTTGCGCAAGCGCTATCTGGATCCGAACGAGCGCAAGCGGTTCGAGCGCAAGATCGACGCTGACGCGGCCGATTAGCCCGGTCCTCCGCTGCGGCAATGCGCGCTTCGGCGGCCGGTGCGCAGTTGGCCGTGACGACAGGCCGCAGCAGACCGGACTGAGAGTCGATCTTACACCGCGACGCCCTTTGCTGTTGCCAGGCCGACGGATCCGGTAAAATCGGTGCCTTCCTGCTTGATCCCGCGCAGGTCGGTGCCGCGCAGGACGGCTTGGCAGAGCGACGCGCCGGACAGATCGGCGTCTCGCAGGTCGGCCTGGCTTAGGTCGGCCGATCGCAGGTTGGCCTGGGTCAGGTCTGCGTTGGCGAGGCAAGCCGATCCAAGGCGCGCATAGGTCAGATTGGCTGGCCAGTGCACGTGCCCGGAAATCGGCAGCGGACCGGCCCGCGCCTCTGACGCATTGGCGCCGGTCAGGATCGCTCGCTCCAGCCGCACCCCACGCAGGTCGGCTTTCGTCAAAGTGACCAGGCGGCCATCCACCAGTGACAGGTCGGCCATCGCCAGCAGGGCGCCGGTCAGGTTGGCGCCGCGTAGCACCGCCCCTTTCAGCACGGCGGCGCTGAGGTCGACGCCATGCAGGTCGACTCCCGCCAGGTCGATCCCGGTCAGGTCCGCCCTGGTTCCGGTCTGGCCCTTGCTTTCGACCCATCGCGCGTGTTGGGCGATGATCTCGGAAACACTGGACTGCGGCGGCCGAGTGACGATGGCGCCCCGCATGTCGGTCCGGCTTAGATCGACGTCATCGAGGATGACGCCCATCAGGCTCGCCTTTTGCAGGACCGCGGAGACCAGGGTCGCATCGTCGAGCGCCGCGCCATCGAGGATCGCGCCGGTCATATTGGCGCTGGTCAGGTCGGCGCCGCGCAGATCGCACCCGGTGAGGTCGGCGTTTCCCAGATTGGCGCGTACCAGGCTGCTGTTGCGCAGGTCGGCGTTGCGTAGATCGGCCTTTTTGAGAACCGCATTCGACAGTCTGGCGTGGCGGAAGCCGGCGCCGCGCGCGTCCGCGCCCTCCAGCACCGTGCCTTTGTCTTCGTGGCTGTGCCGCAGGTCGCCGCTTGCCGCGGCTACCAGCATGCCCTCTCGCAGATCGACCCGGGTCATGTCGGCTCTGATCAGCACGGCATCCCGCAGCGTGGCGCCGCGCAGATCGGCGGCTTCCAGTTTGGCGCCGGTCAGGTTGGCCCCGGTCAGGTCGGCCCCGAACATGTTGGCGCCGCGCAGGTCGGCTGCCCGCAAATCCGCGAACCGGAACCGCGCGCCGCTGAGGTCGGCTTCAGCCAGGCAGCTTCCGGCGAGGTCCAGGGCGGACATGTCCATGAATTTCAGGCTCGCGCGCCGGCCGCCGGCGACCCGGTTGAAGAATGCCTTGTGCTGATCGAGGACGCGTCGGAATTCACGGTCGGGACGTGAGATCGGTCTGGATTTGTCCGGGTCCAACTGTGGCCTCCTGACCGCCCCGTTCGGGACGAGCCGCCACATCAGTAGGGTTTCAACATGAACGATGGGTTAACATCCGGCGCTACTTCGGCTGATCTGCCTCGAACAGCGCCATCAGTTCCTCGGTCGCCTGCTGGTTGGTTTGGATCAACTGCTTCTCATCCCGATAGATCGCGTGGGCATCCCGCAGGGTCTGCTCGTCATGCGTCTTGAACAATTGCACCGAGCGTGCCGCGTCCTCGGGCGCGATCCCCAGCGTGAGCAGAGCGTCTTCGGCCATCTTTAGACTGGAGTGGAACGTTTCCCGGACCTGCCCATCGACGCCGCGGTCCATCAGCAGATAGGCGTGCTGCCGGTTGCGTGCCCGAGCGATGATCTTGAGTTGCGGAAAGTTCCGTTTTGCCACCTCGACCACGCGGAGCGCGTCTTCCGGGTGGTCCAGCGCGACGATCAGCAGTTCCGCCTGCTCCGCCCCCGCCGACCGCAGCAGGTCCGGCCGGGTCGGATCGCCGAAATAGACTTTGGTGCCGAACCGGCGCAGGACATCGACCTGGCCGGGGTCGCGTTCCAGCGCGGTGAACTTGATCCCGTGCATCCGCAGCACGCGGACGACGATCTGGCCGAAGCGACCGACGCCGCAGACGATCACCGGTGCGTCCGCGGCCTCGATCGTGTCGAAATCCGGCATTGGTTCGGCTTCCAGCCGGGGGATCACCAGCCGCTCCGACACCGCGAACAGCACCGGGGTCGCGGCCATCGACACCGCGGCGACCAGGGTGGCCATCGCGGCGCTGCCGGGCGCCAGCGCGCCCAGCCCGACGGCGACGCCGAACAGGACGAAGCTGAACTCGCTGGCCTGGGGTAGCGCGAGGCTGAAGCGAACGGCGTCGGCCAACTGTTGCCGCGACACCAGGGCGAGGACGAAGCAGACGACGGCTTTTGCCAGCAGCAGCGCCGCGGTGGCGCCGGCCAGCAGTCCGGGATGGGTGCGCGCCAGCCCCAGGTCGGCGGACATGCCGACGGAGATGAAGAAGAAGCCCAGAAGCAGGCCCTCGAACGGGGCGATATCGGCTTGTAGTTCGTGCCGGTATTCCGATTCCGACAGCAGCACGCCGGCCATGAACGCGCCAAGCGACATGGACAGTCCGGCGAGGTTCGCGATGTAGGCGGTGCCGGCGACGATCAGCAGCGATGCCAGGGTGAACAATTCCGGTGTGCGGGCGCCGCCCAGCACGCGGATCAGGGGGGGAACGGCGAAGCGGCCGCCGATGAGGATGACGGCGACCGCGGCGACGCCTCGGGCCACATCGTGCCAGGGGACCTGGTTGGGCAGGCTGTGCTGTGCCATCAGCGGCACCAGGGCGACCAGCGGGATGAACGCCAGGTCTTGAAACAACAGCACCGCGAAACCATCGCGACCGGCTCGGGATTTCAGCAGGTCGGCCTCGGCGAACATCGGCAGGACGATGGCGGTGGAGGACATCGCCATGCCCGAACCGAGAATGGCGGCACCGGGCCACGGCACGCCGGTCATGTGCGCCAGGATTGCCAGTACGGCGGCGCTGATCACCACCTGCGACGACCCCAGCGCAAACACCGCTCGGCGCATGACCCAGAGACGCCGGGGCCGTAACTCCAGCCCGATCAGGAACAGCAGCATGACGACGCCCAGCGAGGCGATATCGGCGATCTGGCCGACATCGCTGACCAGGCCGAGGCCCGATGGTCCGATCGCCACGCCCGCCAGCAGGTAGCCGAGGACGCTGCCCAGGCCGAACCGCCGGGTCAGCGGCACCGCGATGGTGGCGGCGGCGAGCAGCGCAACAAGCGTCGCCAGCATCAGTAGCCGCGCGCGATGTCGAAGCGGTTGGGCAGGTCGTGGCCGTCCCGCAGGGCGCGCAGATTGTCCAGGAAGATGGCCAGGCTGTGCTTGTTGTAGGTCGCTGGGTCGTCGGCCGAGGTATGCGGGCTGATGATCAGGTTTCGCGTGGACCACAGCCGGTGGCCTGGGGGAATCGGCTCGGGCGTGAAGACGTCCAGCACGGCGCCGGACAGATGTTCCTGGTCGAGCAGGTCGCACAGGGCGTCCTGGTCGAGCAGCTCACCGCGGCCGATATTTATCACGCCGGCGGCGGAGGGCAGGGACTCCAGGCGGTGACGGGTCATCAGGCCGCGGGTGGCGGCGGTCAGCGGGCAGGCGAGGACGAGGAATTCCGTCTCGGGCACGACCTCATCCAGCGCATCGGTGCCGACAACGCGGGCGCAGGCGGGATGCGGGGCGGGATGGGCGCGGACGCCGGTGACGTGCATGCCGAAGCGGGCCGCGTGTTCGGCGGTTGCGCCGCCCAGGGTGCCGAGGCCCACTACGGTCAGGTTGCGGCCGCCGAGGACGGAGCCCCAGAGCTTGCGCCAGAGGTTCTGGCGCTGGTTGGTCACCATGGCGGGGACCCGGTTGGCCAGCATCAGGATGGACATCAGCGCGAATTCGCCGGACTTCGCGGCGTGGGTGCCTCGGTTGTTCAGCAGCACGACGCCAGGCGGCAGCCAGGTGAACGGGGCGAGTGTGTCGAGGCCGGCATTGGTCAGGAAGATCAGCTTCAGGTTGGGGGCTGGGCACGGGAACAGTGCCCTGATCACACTGGCGTCGCAGACCAGGGCCTCGGCGTGCTGCATGCCGGCGAGGAAATCGGCGGGGGTGACGCCGATGGAGACGTCGTGGACCGCACCGATGTCCGGGGCCTGGGCCGCCACGGCGTCCCACATCGCGCGCGAGAAATCGAACAGCGGATCATTACCGGGATTTTGCAGGTGGATGCGCATGGCGGAAAGGTGCCACGCGCGGGTCGTGTTGCACAGCACCTTGATGCACCCAGGTGGTTGCGAACCGGCTATCGGAAATCGCTGAAAGCCGATACGAGACCGAAGATGCGCTGGTTATCCATCCTGCCATTGTTCCTGCTCGCCGCCTGCATGGGAAGCCCAATGCCAGATGCTCACGTGCCGCCGTTCGCCAAGGTCCCCTATGAGCCGTTCAGCCGGCAGGCGGTGGTCGCCATCGCGATGCGGGAGTGGCGGCTGTTCGGTCAGAACATGTACGACCCCGCGGCGGACGCGACCCGCGTCATCAAGCCGGAACGCGAGGAAGGCCTGTGGCAGCGGGTCGGCGAATACTGGTGGCTCGGTCTGAACGCCGGGTCGCCGGAGAGCGGGTGGACCGGCAAGCATGATGGCCGTGGTGCGGTATTTTCGCCGGACATCGATGGCGATTATGCGTGGTCGGCGGCGTTCGTGTCCTATGTGATGCGGATCGCGGGTGCCGGAGCGCGGTTTCCGTATTCCGCCGATCATGCCGACTACATCAACGCGGCTCGGCGCGAGTCGCTGGGCCAGACGAGCAAATGGCTGGTGTCCGCCGAACGCGTGCAGGATTACGCGCCTCAGCCCGGCGATCTGGTGTGCTTCGGCCGCGGTTCGGCGAAGGGGTTGCGGTATGAGGATTTGCCAACGCCGAAGTTGTTCACCTCGCATTGTGATATCGTTGTCGATACGATGCTCCCGGGGCGGATCGGAGTGGTTGGCGGCAACGTTGAAGATTCCGTGACGATGAACGAGGTGCCGGTGACACCGGACGGCAAACTGGCGACGCCGGACGGAACAGTGCTGGACACGCGCTTTCCGTGGATGGCGGTGCTGCGGCTGCTGGTCGACGGGTCGGTGCCGACAAGCTGAGACGTCCTTGCATCCGGTGCTACGATACGTGGCTCTTCGTTGCTCTCGCGCTGAGAGTCGCTGCCTTACAGGTGCAAGGAGAAGATGACCGGCATCCCCACCTACGCCGTTCCGCCCAGCTTTCTCGGCGTATCGCGAGCCGATGCGGGAGCGGATTACGTGATCGCCGGAATCCCGATGGACATCGGCACCACCAACCGTGCGGGCACGCGGGACGGGCCGGCGGCGATCAGGCGGGCCAGCCGGATGCTGACCGATGGCGACCATCCCGAACACTGGATCGAGCCGGCCGGCATGTCGTTAGCCGATATTGGCGATTTCCGGCTGGCGTTGGGCGATATC